>JBJTSJ010000305.1:0-20594 GCA_046076605.1 Tabrizicola sp. | reverse complement strand
TGACCTCGGTGAGCCGCATCAGGCCCCCTTACGCATCCACGTTGGCGAATTCGGACTTGCCGGTCTTCTTCGGCTTGTCGCTGCGGTCGAGGCCAATGAAGAGGACCAGGTTCTTGGCGACGTAGACCGAGCTGTAGGTCCCGAAGAGAACGCCGAGGAAGATCGCAAGGCTGAAGCCGCGGATCACGTCACCGCCGAAGATCAACAGGGCGCCAAGCGCGATCAAGGTGGTGATTGAGGTCATGAGCGTCCGGCTGAGGGTTTCGTTGACCGAAAGGTTCATCACATCGCGCAGCGGCATGGTCTTGTACTTCTGCAGGTTTTCCCGCAGCCGGTCGAACACGACGACGGTGTCGTTGATCGAATAGCCAAGGATGGTCAGCAGGGCCGCGACGATGGTCAGGTCGAACTTCAGCTGGAAGACGGCCCAGATGCCGATGGTGATGAAGACGTCGTGCAGAAGCGCAAGCACGCCCCCGAGCGCGAACTGCCATTCGAACCGAAGCCAGATATAGACCAGGACGCCGAGGCTGGTGATCGCGACCGCGAGGATCGAGGACCAGACAAGTTCGCCGGACACCTTGGGGCCGACGGATTCGACCGCGGCGATCGTCAAGGCGGGGTCGACGGCCTTTAGCGTCGCTTCCGCCTGGGCAAGAGTTTCCGCGGATACGGCTTCGGAGGCATCCAGCGCGGAAATGCGGATTTGCGCGACATGCTGGTCATCGCGGAACGAGGGATCGAAGACCTCGGTGATGGCCACATCGCCCAAGGGCAGCGTTTCCAGCGCGGTGCGGAAGGCGCCCACGTCGACCGGGGTGGTCGATTCGGTGCGGATCGTGGTGCCGCCCTTGAAGTCGATGCCGTAGTTCAGACCCATCACCCCCCAGGCCACGAAGGCCAGCACCATGAGGAACATGGAGCCGCCGAAGGTCAGCCACTGCCAGCGGAAGAAGTCGATGTTGGTCTTTTCCGGAGCAAGCCGAAGTCGCCAGGCCATGATGTCCCTCCTTTAGACCACAAGCTGCGTCGGACGACGCCAGTTGAACCAGACGTAGACGATCAGCCGCGTCACCAAGAGCGCAGTGAAGACCGAAGTGATGATGCCGACACCAAGGGTGATGGCAAAGCCGCGCACCGGGCCCGCCCCCATGACATAAAGCACGATGGCGGTAATCATGGTCGTGAGGTTCGCGTCGACAATGGCGCTAAGCGCGCGTTCGTAGCCAACATCGATGGCCCGGCCGATGCGGACGTTCGCGGCGCGCAATTCCTCGCGGATACGTTCGAAGACCAGAACGTTCGCGTCGACGGCCATGCCGATGGTCAGCACGATCCCCGCGATCCCGGGAAGCGTGAGGGTGCCGCCGATGGCCGAAAGGACAGCGAAGATCAGCGCCATGTTAAAGGCAAGCGCCACGACGGCGAAGACGCCGAAGAGCCCGTAGCTGGCAATCATCCAGAAGCTGACAGCGGCAATGCCAATCAGAGCGGCGACACGGCCCGCGTTGATCGAATCCTGGCCGAGTTCCGGCCCGATGGTGCGTTCTTCGAGGAAAGTCATCTCGGCCGGAAGGGCACCGGCGCGCAGAAGGACGGCAAGCCGGGTCGATTCCTCTACGCTGAAATTGCCGGTGATGATACCCGAGCCGCCGGGAATATGACTTTGGATCACTGGGGCCGAGATCACCTCGTCATCCAGCACGATGGCGAAGGGCGCACCGATGTTCGCCGCGGTGTAGTCGCCGAAGGCGCGCGCGCCGGTGGTGTCAAAGCGGAAGCTGACGGCGGGCTGGCCGTTCTGGTCGAACGAGGGCTGGGCATCGACCAGATCTTCGCCCGAGACGACGGGGGTCTGTTCGACGATGTAGTAGACGCCCTCTTCATCCATCGACGCCAGAAGCACGTTGCGCGGGCCGGGATTGGCGCCGGCATCCGTGGTGCGGCTGATGACGGCGTTGAAGGTCAGCTGTGCAGTCTGGCCGATCAGCGCCTTGAGTTCTTGCGCCGAACCGATGCCGGGCACCTGGATCAGGATCCGGTCCTCGCCCTGGCGCTGGATCGTCGGTTCGCGAGTCCCCGCCTCGTCAACACGGCGGCGGATGATTTCCAGCGATTGCTGGATCGTGCGCTGGTCGGTAGCCTGCTGTTCAGCTTCAGACAGGCGGACGACGATGTCATTGCCTTCGGCGGTGACGTCAAGGGTGCTTTCGCCGACGCTGGTCAGCGAAATGACGCTGGAGCCAAGGGCGCGAACCGCCTCAAGTGCGGCGGGCATGCCGTCGGGATTTGTTATGGTCACACGCAGGACGTCATCGGGCGAAGGCGCACGGCGGACAGCGCCGACCTGGTCGCGCAGGTCACGCAGCGCATCGCGGACTTCAGGCCAAAGGCCGTCCATCCGGGTCTTGTAGACATCCTCGACCTGAACTTCCGCCAGAAGATGCGCCCCGCCGCGAAGGTCGAGACCCAAGTTCATCAAGGCCGAGGGCAGGAAGCCCGGCCATTCGGCCAGCGCGGCGGTCTCTTCGGGGGTCGCTGTGCCCCCGGCGGCTTCGATGGCGGCCGCGGCGTCGTTGTGGCGTTCAACCTGTGCGTAAAACAGGTTCGGGACCGCGGCAAGGACGCCCCAGGCGCAGACGAGAAGGATGAGGACGCGCTTCCACAGCGCCATCGATTCCATGATTAAGCTCAGTTGGTCGCGGGTTCGGTCTTGTTCAGCACGGTGGTGATGGTGTGCTTGACGACCTTGACCTTGACGCCCTCGGCAATCTCGACCTCGACCTTGCCGTCGTCCTGGACCTTGGAGACCTTACCAATGATCCCGCCCGAGGTGATGACCTCGTCGCCGCGACGCAGGGCGTCAACCATGGCGCGGTGTTCCTTCATCTTCTTCTGCTGCGGACGGATGAGCAGGAAGTAGAAGATGACGAAGATCAGGATGATCGGCAGGAACTGGGCAAAGGCTGCACCGGCGGAGGGCGTCCCGGCGGCCTGAGCGAAAGCGGGGGTGACGAACATGGGTATCCTTTCCTGCGGAACCAGAGGGTCGCTGCCCCCCTTTACGATTGCCGGGTGATGTAAGCCCTTTCGCGGCGCTTTGCCAGAGGGGGCAAGCGCGGGCATGCCTTCCCCCCTGCTGCGATATCGGGCATAAGCGCCCGCGTAGCATTCCTGTGAGGTTCGCCATGCACGACATCCGCTTCATCCGCGACAATCCCGCTGCGTTCGACGCGGCGCTGTCTCGCCGCGGGGTGTCGCCGATGTCGGCAGAGCTTTTGGCCATCGACGAGGCGCGGCGGGCGAAGATCCTGGCGGCGGAGACGGCGGCTGCGGCGCAGAATGCGGCGTCGAAGGATGTGGGGGCAGCCAAGGCGCGCGGGGACAACGCCGAGTTCGAGCGGCTGCGGGCGCTGGTGGCCGAGAAGAAGGCCGAAGGCGCGCGGCTGACCGAGGAGGCGGCGGCCGAGGATGCCCGGTTGCGGGATGCGCTGATGCGGATCGCGAACCTGCCCTTGGACGAGGTGCCCGAGGGGCCGGACGAGAGCGGGAACGTGGAGATCCGGCGCTGGGGCAGCCCACGCAAGATGGACTTCAAGCCCTTGGAGCATTTCGATATTCCGGCGGCGAAGGACGGGTTGGACTTTCCGACGGCCGCCAAGCTGTCCGGCAGCCGCTTTGTCGTCTTGCGCGGCGCGGTGGCGCGGGTGCATCGTGCGCTGGCGCAGTTCATGCTGGATCTGCACACCAGCGAGCATGGGCTGGCGGAGACCTGGACTCCAGTTCTGGTGAAAGAGGATGCCATGTATGGCACCAACCAGCTGCCGAAGTTCGCCGAGGACAGCTATCAGACGACGAACGGCTGGTGGCTGATCCCGACGTCGGAAGTCACGCTGACCAATACGGTGGCCGACGACATCCTGGAGGAAAGCGTCCTGCCGATCCGGCTGACCGCGCACACGCATTGCTTCCGGTCCGAGGCGGGTTCGGCGGGCAAGGACACCACGGGGATGCTGCGGCAGCACCAGTTCGAGAAAGTCGAGATGGTGACGATCTGCACGCCGGAAACGGCGCTGGCCGAACACGAACGCATGACGAAATGCGCCGAGGCGGTGCTGGAGCGGCTGGGGCTGCCCTATCGCACCATCGTCCTTTGCACCGGCGACATGGGATTCGGCAGCCAAAAGACGCATGATCTGGAGGTCTGGCTGCCGGGGCAGAACACCTACCGCGAAATCTCGTCCTGTTCGACCTGCGGCCAGTTCCAGGCGCGGCGGATGAATGCGCGGTATCGGCCTGCGGGCGGCAAGCCGGAATTCGTGGCGACGCTGAACGGGTCGGGCCTGGCCGTGGGCCGCTGCCTGATCGCGGTGCTGGAGAACGGGCAAGAGGCAGATGGCAGCGTCACTTTGCCCTCGGCGCTGGCGCCCTATCTTGGCGGCAAGACCCGGATCACGGCCCAGGGCCAGCTTGTCTGATCCGGAACCCATTTGCAGGGCCGGAGTTTACCCGACCCTGCCGCCTAGGAGCCCGGAATGACCCGACCGCTTGCGCTGATCCTGGTCCTTGCCACCATTGCCTTCGCGGTCGCGCCCTTCATCACGCCGCCCTTCACCGGCTATGAGCCCGGTCAGTTCCCGGTCGAAATCACGCGTCATGCGATCCAGCCTGCGGGCTATGCCTTTGCGATCTGGTCGGTGATCTATCTTTGGCTGATCTTGCATGCCGGCTTTGGCCTGTGGCAGCGGCAGGACGATCCGGCGTGGTCCCTGGTGCGGCCCCCGCTGACAGTGGCGCTGGTTCTGGGGACAGTGTGGCTTGCCATCGCGGGGGCAAGCCCGGTCTGGGCGACGGCAGTGATCCTGGTGATGGCGGCGGCGGCGATAACGGCGTTCCTGCGGGCCCCGACGGAGCCTGACCGCTGGCTTTTGTCCGCGCCGCTGGCGATCTTCGCGGGGTGGATCACGGCGGCCTCGCTGGTGTCAACCGGCATCCTGCTGACCGGATACGGCTATACCGAAAACGACGAGGCGGCCTTTGACATGCTGGGCGCGATCCTGATCCTGGTGCCGCTGATCCAGTCGTGCAAAGCCCGGATGCCGGTCTATTCGCTGACCGTGGTCTGGGCACTGGTGGGCGTCGCCGTGGCCAATTGGGGCACGGAAACCCTGGTCGCCTGGGTCGCGCTGGGGATCACGGCGCTGGTGCTGGCGGCGGCGGGGTGGCTGTGGCGGCGGGCTGGCTGTGGCGGCGGGCTGTGTAGCGGGGCCAAGTTCCTTCGAAGGAATTTGTAAAAGTTTTCGAAAACTTTTGCGCCCCGTCACTCGCCGGTGTTCTTTTCCTTGTGCTTCCGCAGGCGGCTTGGCGTGTGGAACTTGCGTTCCTTCCAGGGGTTCTCGTTGCCCTGGCTGCGAAGATAAAGGCGGATCGGCGTGCCGGGCATGTCGAAATGGTCGCGGAGCCCGTTCACGAGATAGCGCTTGTAGCTTTCCGGCAGTTCGTCGGGACGCGAGCACTTGATCATGAACCCCGGGGGCCGGGTCTTCGCTTGCGTCATGTAGCGAAGCTTGATCCGGTGGCCGCCGGGGGCTGGCGGGGGGTGCGCCTCGGTCATGGCACCCAGCCAGGAGTTCAGCTTGGCGGTGGGAATGCGGCGGTTCCAGACGTCATGGGCCTTGCGGATCGCGTCGTGCAGGCGGTCAAGGCCCCGGCCCGTCTTGGCGCTGACGGTGACCAGCGGCGCGCCGCGAAGCTGGGGAAGAAGACGTTCGAACATCTCCTTCAACTCAGCGAGTTTTTCCTGCTTGTCGTCCTCAAGGTCCCATTTGTTGACGGCGACGACGACAGCCCGGCCTTCGGTTTCCGCGAAATCTGCGATGCGCAGGTCCTGCACCTCGAAGGGGATCTCGACGTCGAGAAGGACGACCACGACCTCGGCAAAGCGGACGGCGCGGAGGCCGTCAGCGACCGAGAGCTTTTCCAGCTTTTCCACCACCTTGGCCTTCTTCCGCATGCCGGCCGTGTCCCAGATGCGGATCGGCGTGCCCTGCCAGTCGGCGCGGACGGAAATGGCGTCGCGGGTGATCCCGGCCTCGGGTCCCGTCAACATCCGGTCGGTGCCGAGGATCTTGTTGATCAGGGTGGATTTCCCGGCGTTCGGGCGGCCGATGACGGCGATCTGGAGGGGCTTTGCCGCTGTGGGTTTGTGGGCGTTCTCGTCGGCTTCAAGCTCGGCGTCCTCTTCCGAAATATCGGTGTCGGTTTCCGGCAGCATCTCGGCTTCGCGGGGGGCGAATTCTTCCTCGAACGGCTTCAGCGCGCGGTAGAGGTCGTCCATCCCCTCGCCGTGTTCGGCGGAAAGGCGGATCGGCTCGCCAAGGCCGAGGGAATAGGCTTCGAGTGCGCCGCTGTCGCCCGCCTTGCCTTCGGCTTTGTTGACGCCGAGGAGGACGCGGGCGGCCTTCTTCCGCAGGATGTCGGCAAAGACCTCGTCGGACGGGGTGACCCCTACCCGCCCGTCGATCAGGAACAGACAGACATCGGCCATGTCGACGGCGCGTTCGGTCAGGCGGCGCATGCGGCCCTGGAGCGAGTCGTCGGTGACTTCTTCCAGACCTGCGGTGTCGATCACGGTGAAGCGCAGGTCGAAGAGCTTCGCGTCGCCTTCGCGCAGGTCGCGAGTCACGCCGGGCTGGTCGTCGACAAGCGCAAGCTTGCGGCCCACGAGCCGGTTGAAGAGCGTCGATTTCCCCACGTTGGGGCGGCCCACGATGGCAAGGGTGAAGGTCATTTCAAGCGTCCGGCCTTTGCGAAGCGCTTGCCATACACGGCTTCGCCGCTAGCGGAAAGCGTGAAGTTGCCCGTTGCCCCCGACGACATAGAGCGTCCCGCCCGCCACGGCCGGCTGCGCGGCTGCGCCGCCGGGGATCTCGGTCGTATGCACGAGATTGCCGTTTACCGGATCGAAGGCGCGCAAAGTTCCGTCGGAGGAAGCCACGATGATGTGCCCCCCGGCGAGGACCGGCCCGTAATGGGCGTAGATGCCCTTGCGGCGCTTGATCTTGTCATTGGTGAAGTAAGGCATCTCGACGGACCAGATCGTCTCGCCGGTTTCGGCATCGAGGCGGACAAGCTTGGCTTCGTCGTTGACGAGGAAGAGCGAGCTGCCTGCCACCGCGACGGGGCCGAGGGCACCTTCACCGGCCGACCAGATACGCTCGCCCGAGGAAGCGGACATCGCGACGGTGCGGCCTGCGCCGGACCCGGCAAACAGCGTCTTGCCCGCGATGACTGCGTCGCCGGTGACGTCAGGGGTCAAGGCATAGGCGCGACCCAGCCGCTTTCCCGCCAGCGAGGCCTGCCAGATCTTGGTGCCGCCGCCGATCTTGAGGACAGCCATCAGGTCGCCACCCGGTGAGGGGAAGATCACCGCACGATCGCCGATCGTGGGCGCAGCAGTGCCGACATAGGCTGCCTTGCCCGGTGTGCCGACGACCTGCCAGATCACCTTGCCGTCCGCCGCGTCGATTGCCCAGGCCGAACCGTCGCGGCCTGAGACATAGACGGTCGCGCCGTCGGTCGCCGGGGCGCCGCTGATCGGAGCGTCAACCCGCTGGCGCCAGAGAATGGCGCCAGATGTGGCATCGAGGGCAACCAGTTCGCCGTAGCCGGTTGTCGCAAAGACCCGGTTGCCCGAGGTTGCAAGGCCGCCTGCGGACTGTCCGCCGCCCTTGTCGAAGGCTGCCGTCAAGTCGGTCGACCAAAGCGCAGCTCCGGCGGTCGACGTCGCGGTCACACCGGTCCCGGCATCGATCGTGAAGATGCGACCGTCGGCCACGACAGGAGCGGCGGCAATGCGGTTCTTTCGGCTGGACCCCGCGCCGACCTTGGCTGACCAGGCCAGTTGCGGCGCCGAGGACAGCGCGGCATGCGGCATCAGGTGGCGGGCGTTCCCGGCTCGGTGCGTCCAGTCGCCGCCGGTCTGCGGGCCAAGCGAGATCTCGACGCTTTGATTTTCAGCGGGTGCCGGCGCGGTTGGGGCTGGCTGACCCTCGACCGGGACACTGGCTTCAAGATCCGCGCGGACGGGGAAGCGTTCGCCCGGCAAGATCACTTCCCGTTCACAGGCCGCGAGAAGCCCCAGAAGCCCGACACCGGTCACCAGCCTGCCGCCCATCTGCCTGAACTTCATGCCTGCCACCTGAAAGGACCTTTCGCTTGGCTCATCTTACGTTTCAGCCGCCCGTCACTTCGGGCAGAGTCCCGCCGAGTGCCGTGATCACTTGCGTCACCCGCGCCCGCAGGGCCCCCGAAGCTTCCTGATCCTGCACAAGCGCGGTCAGAGCGGCGATGGCTTCGTCGATCTTGCCGTCCTCGATCAGGAGATAGGCGAGCTGTTCCAGGGCAAGAACGCGGTAGGGACGGCCCGCGACGGCAATGCCGTCCAGTGCGGTGCGGCGGTCGGCGACGGGCTGGTCGGCCCCGGCAACCAGTACGCGACGCAGGACGGCGAGGTCGCGGTAAGCGGGCGAGAGGCTGGCGTCTGCGGCGACCTTGTCCAGCGCGGCCAAGGCAGTTGCCTTGTCTTCGGCCGGGTCAGCGGCGAGGATCAGGTTCAGGATGGCGGCCTGTTCGGCATCAGAGGGCACTGCAGCCAGTGCCTCGCGCCGTTCCTCGGGCGTGCCCTGATCCATCGCGTCGATCAACGCATCGCCGAAGGCCTGGGCGCGGGCCGCGTCGCGCGCCTTGGTCCATTCGGTCCAGGCAGTACCGCCGACGAGCGCGAGGATGATGACGACGCCGATCCAGCCGTACTTGCGGAACAGGCGGAACAACCGATCCCGGCGCACCTCTTCGGTGACTTCCTCGATGAAGCTGTCGGGATTGCTCAACGCAGTGGCCTCACTTTTCGTTTTCCCCGTCTTACAGGCAAAGCCCGCGCGTTGCCAAGCCCTGCCCCGTTTCGGCGGCGGTCAGAAATCTGTGGGCAGACCCAGGCTTTTGCGGAAACCGGTGATCCATTCCTCGTAACCCGGCGGCAGGGTGCCGCTCGCCTGCAGGTCTTCAAGGATCGCCAACGCCTCCTGGTTCTCGGCGGTGGGGTCGCGTAGGAGGATCGCTCGCTGGTCAAGCGCCTTCACGACATCGAGCCTGTACCAGACATCTTCGGGGTAGGCTGCAGCGAGGTCGCGCATGATGCGCAAGGATTCGTCCTGATGGGGAAGCGCGCTCTCGTAGTCGTCGCGTGCCACGAAGGCCTCGGCCACGCTGGCCTGGCTGAGCGCAAGGTTGCGGTAGCTTTCCGGGTTCGACGGGTCCTGGTTCACCAACCAGTCGCGCAAGGCAAGCGCGTCCTGGTGGCTTTTCAGGGCGCCCGCGACCTCGCCCGATGCCAGCTGGGCGTCCCCGAGGCGGGCCAGTGCAAGGGCCACGTCACTGGCCCAAGGGGCGCTGTAGGGGTCGATGTCTAGCAGCTTGTTGCCTTGGTCAACCATTGCGCGGAAGGTTTCGACCGCAGCGCGATTGTCACCAAGGGCTGCCTGGGCGTCGCCCAGTCGGTTGAGGGTAACCAGGCGATCCCGCAAGTGCTCGGGTTCCTGTGGCGCCAGCTGCAAGAGCCGGTCAACCGTCTCAAGAGAGGCCTGGCCCAGGGCCACCGCCTCGCTGTTGCGACCGAGACGCATCAGCGTGGCGATGTGGATATTCTGGGCAATCGACAGGTCGCGCAAGGCCAGCGTGTCATAGGGGGCGGCGCCGGCAAGCTGGGTAAGGCGGGCGACCGCGTCGGCCATTCGAGGTTCGGACGAAGCTGGATCGCCGGCCACAAGATCAAGTTCCGCCAGTGCACTTTGCGACCGGGCAACGTCGCGCTGATAGCCCGGGTTCGCGGGATCGGCATCGGCCAGCCCCATCTGCAGGTCCAGCGCAGCCAAAAGCGCCTCGCGCGCGCCAGGGGAATCGCCCATGGCGGTCTTTATGTCGCCGATCTTCTTCAGAGCCAGACCCAAACCCGACTGGTTCATCCGGTCGTCAGGCGTCAAGGACAAAAGGGTTTCTGCGATGGCGCGGCTTTGTTCCTGGGCCGCCAGCGCAGCCACCAGATCGTTTGCCGCATAGTGGATGTCGCCCATCCGGTCGAGGCTGACCAGCAGATCGCGCTGCCAGACCATGTTGGTCGGGTCAAGGGCTGTCAGTTTCTGGCGAATTGAAAGCGCGGCCTCATACGACAGGCGGGCCGAGTCCGTGTCGCCCATCAGTTTCTGCGCGTCGCCGATCCGGTCGAAGTTGATCGCCAGATCGCGCTGGCGCGGCTTGTTTCCCGGATCAAGTGCGGCCAGTTCCTCACGGATCGCCAGGGCCTTGGCGTAGGTGTCCAATCCGCCGGAATAGTCGCCCTCATCCACCAGCATGTCGCCGATGCGTTCGTAGCTGACCGACAGGTTGCGCCGGATCATCACGTCGCCGGGGTATTCGGCGGCCAGAGCCTCAGACATCGCGAGCGCGGTCTGGAATGCGGCGCGAGCCCCTTCCATGTCGCCCAAGTCAAGTTTTGCGTCCCCGATCCGTTCATGGGTAAGGGCCACGTCCATGCGGTAGGTCAGGCGTTCGGGATCGTTGTCGAGAAGTTGCTGGGCGATCTTTAGCGCTTCGACATGGGCTTCAAGCGCCCCGGTCGCATTGCCGCGGACCAGGCGGATCGAGCCGACCCGGTTCACTGCAACGTGCCGGTCGCGCAAGAGGTCGACGTCTTCGGGCCGTTGGTCTGACTGCCACTGCGAAAACTCAAGCGCAGTGGAATAGGCGGTCTCGGCCTCTTTCAGATAGCCTTGCTGCTGCAGGACGCCGCCCAGGTCATTCATCGACCAGATGAGTTCGCGCACCCAGTCGACGTCGGTGGCATCCGCCTCGACCTGCTTTTGCGCGAAGGTCGCGCGGATGTTGTAAGCGGCCCAGGCGGCCTCGGTGTTCCCGGCGACGAGGTTGAGTTCGCCCAGCGCGGTCAGCGCCGTCGTGTAGGAGAACTGCGCGTCGCGGTCCATGTCGGCGGCCACTTCGGCGTAAAGGGCGGTGGCCTTCTGCAGGTCGGAGATCGCCAGATCATAGCGCAGGTCGGTGCGCGCGGCATTGGCGTTCAGCATGTGGGTCGCGGCTTCGGACAGGGTGCGCGACAGGAAGGTTTCCCTGATCGTGGTGCGGGCGCCGGCATCGATTTCGGCGGCGTCAGTCAGCAGCGCGCGGGCGGCGTCGAAGGCACCCAGGGTCAGCTGTTCCTCGGCCTTGGCGCGCAGGTCAGCGACGCGGGGGTCGTCGGACTGGAACTTCTGCAGTTCGGACTGGAAGCTTTCGTAGGATTGCGCGGCCTCCATCAGCATGGCGGCGCGTTCCTCGGGCGTCTGGGTTTCGAGGTCAGCGGACAAAAGGGCTGCGTAAAGCGGCGCAAGCGGCAGATTGCGGGCAGTGGCAAGGGTTTCGACCTCGGCCCGGATGTCGGGCGTCAGGTTCGCCATCGCGATCAAAAGCTGGTCGCGTTCTGGCAGCGCGCCCTGGCCAGAGATGAAGACAAGCTCGGGCAAGCCGGATTCGATGTACGGGAGCTGCTTGCCGCGGCTGCGGTCGTAGACGTCCTGCTGGACGAGGGTCAGTGCAGTGCGCAGTTCTACGCCTGCGGTGGCGAAGTGGCGGACGAGGGCAGCAGTGAAGGGCGAATTCTGGCCATCTCCATCCGAGGCGGTTTCCCCGGGCGCGGCGGCAAAGGCGAACAGCACACCGTCCGCGCGACCGATGCGGCCAAGGCCAGGGACGGGCTTCGCGGCGGTCGGCGGGTCGTCTTCCAGCGCTGCGGCCCCGCGCCCCTCGGTTCCGCCACCGTTGAACGGGTCGTCGCGGCAGGCGTCGAGGAGGATGATGGCGACGGGGGCAACGGACTGGATCGCCTCTTGCGCCTCGGACAGGGGCAGCGCGGTTGCGGCAAGGCTTTCGGCGGATGAGGCGTCGGCGTCGGTCGGCAGAAGGTAGTTCACCCCGTCGATGGCAACGCCGTGGCCCGCGAAGAACAGGAGCGCCACGTCAGCCCCGGCGGCGTCTTCCTTGAAATCCTCCAAGGCGCGGCGGGTGCGTTTCAGATCGCGGTTCGTCTCTACGAAGACCTCGAAGTCGAGCTTTTCCAGGACCTCTTCCAGCGCGCGGGCGTCGTTGGCCGGATTATCCAGCGGGCGGATGAAATCGTAGTCATCGGCGGCAAGAAGCAGCGCCACGCGCTTTTCGGCCAGCGCAGCCGTGGCCACGCCTAACCAGAGAACCAGCACCAGTCCCAGACGCGGCAACCGCATCGCCCACTCCCATCGACAGGCGGGAGAATGCGGAAGCCTGACCGGATGGTCAAAGGAAAAAGCCTGTCATCCGGCAGACTTCACGGCAGCGTCAGCCGATGGGGGCGGCGCGCCAGTTCCGTTCGCGGTTGGCTTCCTTATCCGAGACGGCAGGCCCGGGCTTGGCGCCTTCGAACTCGATTACCGGACTGGCGAAATCCTCGCCTTCCATGATCTGGCGCTGCCACATCGCCGCGTAGACCCCACCCTTTTCCAAAAGCGCGTCGTGGGTCCCGTGTTCGACCACCCTGCCCTCTTCCATCACGAGGATCTGGTCGGCGTCGGCGATGGTGGACAGGCGGTGGGCGATGGTGATCACGCTGCGGCCCTGCCCCATTTCCGACAGGCTTTCCTGGATCGAGCGTTCGGTTTGGGTGTCAAGCGCCGAGGTCGCCTCGTCCAGGATCAGGATCGGCGGGTTCTTGAGCAGCGTCCGCGCGATGCCGACGCGCTGCTTTTCACCGCCGGAGAGTTTCAGACCCCGTTCGCCAACCTTGGTTTCATAGCCTTCGGGCAGTCGGGTGACGAAGTCGTGGATGCGCGCGGCACGGGCGGCGGCGATGATCTCGGCCTCGGAGGCGTTCGCCTTGCCGTAAGCGATGTTGTAGCGGATCGTGTCGTTGAAAAGGACGGTGTCCTGCGGCACGACGCCGATCTGGGCGTGCAGCGAGGTTTGCGTCACGTCGCGCAGGTCCTGGCCGTCGATCCGCACCGCACCCGAGGTCACGTCGTAGAAGCGGAAGAGAAGTCGTCCGATGGTGGATTTGCCGCTGCCGGAATGGCCGACGAGGGCGAGCTTCTGGCCGGGCTTCAGAGTAAAGGAGACGCCCTTCAGGATCTCGCGCGTCGGTTCATAACCGAAATGGACATTGTCAAAGGTGATCTCACCCGCGCGGACCTGAAGGGGCTTGGCGTCGGGGGCATCGGTGATTTCGGCCGGCTGGCCCAGAAGCCCGAACATCTCGCCCATGTCGACAAGCGCCTGGCGGATTTCGCGGTACACGGTCCCAAGGAAGTTCAGCGGCATGGTGATCTGGATCATGTAGGCGTTGACCATGACGAAATCGCCCACGGTCAGCGTACCGGCGCGGACGCCCAGCGCGCTCATCGCCATGACGATGACAAGGCCGGTGGTGATGAGCGTGGCCTGGCCGATGTTCAGGAACGAGAGCGACAGGCCAGTCTTGACGGCGGCGGTTTCGTACTGGCGCATCGCGCCGTCGTAACGGTCGGCCTCACGAGTTTCGGCGTTGAAATACTTGACGGTTTCGTAGTTCAACAGGCTGTCGATGGCCTTCTGGTTGGCGTCCGTATCCTGGTCGTTCATCTCGCGCCGCAGCTTCACGCGCCATTCGGTCACAGTGAAGGTGAACCAGACATAAAGCGCGATGGTGATGACAACGACGGCGGCATATTGCCAGCCGAAGACCACTGCGAAGATCACCGAGACCATGGTCAATTCCAGGATCAGCGGCCCGATGGAGAGGAGCATAAAGCGGAGGAGGAAGTCGACGCCCTTGACCCCGCGTTCGATGATGCGCGACAGGCCGCCAGTCTTGCGGGTGATGTGATAGCGCAAGGACAGCTGGTGGATATGGGTAAAGGTCTCGATGGCCAGGCGGCGGATGGCGCGCTGGCCGACACGGACGAAGACGGCGTCGCGGAGTTCCCCGAAGACGACTGAGCCGAGCCGCGCAAGACCGTAGGCAACGACGAGACCCACGGCCCCCAGGCCAAGGATCAGCCCAGGCTCGGGTGCTGTCCCGCCAAGACTGTCTACGGCCAGCTTGTAGACATAGGGGGTCGAGACAGAGACAAGCTTGGCGGCCAGCAGAAACAAAAGCGCTAGGACGACGCGGCGTTTTACCCAGCCCTGCCCTTCGGGCCAAAGATAGGGGATGACCCGGCGCAGCGTGGTCATCGCAGGCGCGCGGGAGGTTCCGGCGTCAGAGGAAGTGGCAGTCGAGGTGGTACGGCGCATCCGGTTTCCTGGCCCCGCCTATGGCATTGCGCGGGGGTTTTGCTTGGAGTACTGTCAATTCAAGGATTCTTGAATAGTTGAACGATGGACCGAAGTAAAGCCCTCGCCGCCCTGTCCGCGCTTGCCCATGAGACGCGGCTGGACCTGATCCGCCTGCTGTTGCCGCAGGGCGCGGAAGGCATGGCGGCGGGCCAGATCGCCGAGCGGCTTGGCATCGCGTCACCGCGGCTGTCGTTCCACCTGTCCGCGCTGGAACAGGCGGGACTCTTGCGGTCGCGCAAGATGGCACGGAACGTTTTCTACAGCGTCGATCCGACCGGGATTGGGCAGGCGATTTCCTACATCCTGAACGACTGTTGCAGGGACCACCCCGAAGTGCTTGCGGCCTGTGCCCACAACCGTCAGGGTGCGGCGGCTGCTTCGGGGACCGAAAACACCTGACCGGGATAGATCAGGTTCGGGTCCTTGATCTTGTCCTTGTTCGCCTCGAACACCTGCACGTAGAGAACACCATCGCCATAGCGTTCCTGAGCGATGCCCCAAAGCGTAAAGCCCGGCTGCACGGTAACAGAGACCGGCGCGGGGGCGGCGGCTGGCGTTGCGGCAGGAGGATCGGCCTGGGCGGCAGCCGGGGCGTCCGGCGTGGCCGCAGGTTCGATCGCGGCGACATCGGCTGGAGCAGCGCCTGCATCGGCCGCGGTCTCAGGTGCTTCCGGGGCTGCTGCGACATCCGCCGCATCGGGCTGGACCGGGGCCTCGGTCATCGCAGATGCGGTGTCCTGTGGGGCCGCTTCGGCCGTGTCGACGCTTGCGACAACGGCGAGAGCTTCCAATGTCTCGCGCTTGAAGGGCGTCTCGAAGCGGGAGGTGACCTTGCCTTCAGCATCCAGCTGATCGGCACGCAGGGTGTAGATCCCGGGGGGTGTGTCGGGAAGCGTCGTCAGCCAGGTCCCCGCGTCCGAGATCTGCAGCGTCAACTTTTCAGTGTTGTCGACGTAGAGCCGCAGGGCCGCGCCCCCTGCCCCGCGCCCGCCGACCTGCACTTCGCCGTCGGGCGTGTAGGAAATCGTGTCGATCATCACCGAGACTTTCGGCCCAGTGGCCGGTTCCGCCCCAGCGTCCGACGCTGTTTCCGCCGTTCCTGAATCCTGCAAGACGACAGCGCCCTCTTCGGAAAGCAATAGCGCCTGGGGCGCCGCAAGCTCTGCTGCGGTGGCAAGTTCGGTACCCTCGGCGGCAGGTTCGTCCGCCGCCACGTCGGGCTGCGGCCCCACGATCGGTCCCAGCGCAACCATCTGGGCAGAAGGCACGGCGGACTGGCCGGGAACTGTCATCGACAGCCACATCAGGCTTGGGTCCGGATTGGCGGGAAGCGTGAAGAGAATGGCAAAATCGCCAGAGGCCGTGGCGGTGCCGCTGGCGACGGTCTTATCATCGACCACGACATCGACCGCAGCCCCGGGGCTGGCGCTGCCCGACACGACAGCTTCGCCATCCGCAGCCACCCGCCAGGTGTCGATCACCGGCGGGGCGGTCGCTGCAGGATCGGACAGGGGCGCTTCGGTTGGCTCGGCCGGAGCTTCGGTTGCGGCGGCAGTCGTGGCCTCATCACCAGTTTCAGGGGCTGCCGCTTCCTCGGGCTCAGCCGCACCGGACCCGGCGTCCGCCGGTTCGGCGGCACCCTCGGGGGCCCCAGCCGATGCCTCGACCTGCGGCGCGGGCCGGGTCATCTGCCAGCCAAGGTAGCCGACCCCGGCCAGAACGGCCCCACCCAGAAGCAGGATGGCCACCCGTGTTCCACGGTCCAAGGCCCCGAATGCCGACATCCCCGTCTCTCCCCGGCGTGGTCCCGCCGCTTTGCATTTCTTGTGATCAGGAATCTCTATATGACGGGGCAAAGCAACCTTTTTCAGGCCCCGATCATGCCCCTTCGTTCCGTATGCGTCTTCTGTGGCTCACGTCCGGGCCGCAACCCATCCCATGCCGAGGCCGCCCGGGCGACCGGCGCGATGCTGGCACGGCGCGAATGGCGACTGGTGTTTGGCGCCGGGGATGTGGGCCTGATGGGCGAGGTCGCCAAGGCCGCCGCAGCGGCGGGCGGGCCGATGCTTGGCGTGATCCCGGTGCATCTTCTGGGGCGCGAGCGGGTGGAACGGGATCGGTCGGCGATGGTGGTGACCGAGGACATGCATGAACGCAAGAAGGTGATGTTCATGAACTCGGACGCGGTGCTGCTGCTGCCCGGTGGCGCGGGATCGCTGGACGAGTTCTTCGAGGTGCTGACCTGGGCGCAGATCGGGCTGCACGGCAAGCCGATCCTGCTTCTGGATGTGGCAGGCTACTGGCAACCATTGGTGGCGCTGATCGACCACGTGATCGTCGAGGGCTTCGCCGACGCGGGATTGAAGCGGCATTTCCAGGTGGTCCCAGACTTGACCGCACTGGAAACAGCCCTGGACGAGGCCCTCTCATGATTGAAGGCGGCTGCGACTGTGGGTCGGTGCGGTATCGGCTGACGGATACGCCTCTGATCGTGCATGCCTGCTACTGCCGCTGGTGCCAGCGCGAAAGCGGGAGTGCGTTTGCGCTTAACGCGATGATCGAGGCGGACCGGGTGACCGTTCTGCAGGGTGAGCCCGAACTGATAGGGGTGCCGTCGGAAAGCGGTCGGGGCCAGGTCTTTGCGCGCTGCCCGACCTGCCGGATCGCGATGTGGAGCAACTATGCCGGGGCGGGTCCCCTGTTGCGCTTTGTCCGGGTCGGGACGCTGGACACGCCAGATGTCCTGCCGCCGGACGTGCATATCTTCACGGAATCGAAGCAGCCCTGGGTGGTGCTTCCGGACGGCGCGCGAATATTCCCCGCCTACTACAGGCGCGAGGAGACCTGGTCGGCCGAAGCTCTCGCCCGCTATGCGGACCTCTTGCCCGCCATCAACGCCTGGAAGGCACAGCAATAGGAAAGGCCCGCGGATCGCTTCGCGGGCCCTTCGGGTCTGATGCGGGTCTCAGAGACCGGCGGCGACGGCTTCCCAGTTCACCAGCTTCTCCAGGAAGTTGGTGAGGTAGGCCGGGCGCTTGTTGCGGAAGTCGATGTAGTAGCTGTGCTCCCACACGTCGCAGCCGAGCAGCGCCGTCTGACCGTGGCAAAGCGGGTTGACGCCGTTTTCGGTCTTGGTGACCTTGAGGCTGCCGTCCTTGTCCTTGACCAGCCAGCACCAGCCCGAGCCGAACTGACCCGCACCGGCGGCGGCGAAGTCGTCCTTGAATTTCTGGACCGAGCCGAAGCTGTCAGTCAGCGCCTTTTCCAGGCTCCCCGGCATTTTCTTGTTTTCGCCTGGGGCCATCCAGGTCCAGAACATGTTGTGGTTCCAGTGTTGGGACGCGTTGTTGAAGATACCGTTCTGTGCCACGGCGCCCGCCTGGTAGGTGCCACGGACGATGTCTTCGAGGGATTTGTTTTCCCATTCGGTCCCGGCAATCAGCTTGTTGCCGTTGTCGACGTAGGCCTTGTGGTGGAGGTCGTGGTGATACTCCAGCGCCTCTTTCGACATGCCGAGCGAGGCCAGCGCGTCGTGGGCATAGGGCAGATCGGGAAGGGTGAAGGCCATGGGAATATCTCCTGTTGAGTGCTTGCCACGAATAAGAGGTCTGGATGCGGGAAGGTCAAGGCCAACCGGCAGCAAGTGAACTGGCAGCAAGTGAACAGTTCGCCTGCGGGAGGGTTCCCGCCGGTCGAGTTCGGTCCGCAAAGGCGCGGTCAACTGCGCCTTTGCGGTTGTGACAGTGGTCTACCGGAGTTCAGACCCCGGCTGCGCGGAATGGGTCAAGAGGCCCATCATGTAACCGGCGACCGAGCGAAAGCAGACCAGCGTGAAACCACCATCCTGCGCCCACATCGCTGCCGCGACTTGGGCGGCGCGGCTGCGACGAAGCTCTCCCGTTTCCAGACGGTCAAAGTCGACCGGCGACAACTTGCGCAGGACATCGACGGCCTTGTCGCCTTCGATCCGGAACACGGCGCGGGCGTCGGATACGTCGACGGCAAGGTGGTGTTCCCCCGCCAGGGCCTTGGCAAGTTTCGCACGCGCATCCGCGACCTCGGCATAGGGAACGATCAGCAGGTATTCGTCCGGGCTCATCCAGCCGCAGGCGCGGTCGCCGTTGACCTCGATCCGTCGGGGGGCCGGGGTCTTGGTGCCGGTGACGGCCTTGACGGCCTTGTCCAGCGCCTTCACGCCCTTGGCGCGGAGTGTGATCATGCCCAGGGGGCCGATTTCGCGGATTGTGGCGAAGCCTTCGAAGCTGGCGCAACCCAGGGCGCTGACTGGCTCAGACATTCTGCTTCTCCCCATCCTTATCATAGAAGACGGTGTCGCGAACCCGCGCCCTTACCGTGCCGCCGAGGACCGTGTTGAACTCCACCACTTCACCCATTCGGGATGGGCCATGTTTCAGAAGGCCCATCGCGATGCCACGTTTCAGCGTGGGCGAGTAATAGGTCGAGGTGACGCGCCCCTGCGTGTTGCGCTGGCCGTTTGCGTTCGAGCCGTCGGCAATGATGTAGCTGCCGTCGGGGATGACCGAGCCGTCGAGCGTGTCGAAGCCCACGAGCTTCCAGCGGTCGGGGCTGGCAAGGAAGGTGCGTTCCTGGCCGCGCTTGCCGAGGTAGTCCGCCTTTTTCTTCGAGATCGCCCAATCGAGGCCCAGGTCCTGCGGGATGACGGTCCCGTCGGTTTCGTCCCCGATCATGATGAAGCCCTTCTCGGCCCGCATCACGTGGAGGCATTCCGTGCCGTAGGGCATGGCGCCAAGGGCCTTTCCGGCCTCGGTGCATGCCTTCCAGAACGCCGCGCCGTGGCTGGCGGGAATGGCGATTTCGTAGCTGAGCTCACCCGAGAAACTGATCCGGTAGACCCTGACCGGGAACCCCGCCAATGTCCCGTCAGCCCATTGCATGAACGGGAGCGCGTCCTTGGAAACATCCATGCCGCCAAGGACTTGCAGAAGTTTCCTCGCGTTCGGGCCGACGACGGCGACTTGCGCGTATTGCTCGGTCACGTTGGCGGTGTAGACCTTCCAGTCCCACCATTCGCACTGCAGCCAGTCCTCCATCCAGGCGTGGATGCGGTCGGCCCCGCCCGAGGTGGTATGGCAAAGCCAGGTGTCCTCATCGATCCGGGCGACGACGCCGTCATCGGACAGGAAGCCCTGCTCGTTGCACATCAGGCCATAGCGGCACTTGCCCACGGGCAGCGTCGACATGACGCCGGTGTAGAGCATGTCGAGGAAACGCCCTGCGTCCGGACCCTTGACGATGATCTTGCCAAGGGTCGAGGCGTCGAGGAGGCCGAGGTTCTGGCGGGTGTTCAGGACCTCGCGGTGGACGGCCTGTTCGTGGGTTTCACCGGCGCGCGGGAAGCAGTAGGGGCGGCGCCACAGGCCGACGGGTTCGAAGTAGGCCCCGGCGGCTTCGTGGCTCGCGTGCATCGGGGTGCGGCGCAGAGGCTGGAAAATGTCCCCGCGCGATTCACCGGCCAGCGCGCCCAGGGTGACGGGGGTGTAGGGCGGGCGGAAAGTGATGGTGCCGACCTGCGGGATCTCTTGACCTAAAGTCTCAGCAAGCACGGCGAGTCCGTTGATGTTGCTGAGTTTTCCTTGGTCGGTCGCCATTCCAAGCGTGGTATAGCGTTTGGTGTGTTCGACCGAGACATAGCCCTCGCGGCTGGCCAGCTGGACGTCGGAAACCTTCACGTCGTTCTGGTAGTCGAGCCACATCTTCGAGCGCAACTGGATCGGCGCGCCCTGCGGCATGACCCAGACGGGCGGGATGGCGACGGGAGTGCCGGTCAGGTTGAGGTCCCCGGCTGCGGCGCCGACCACTTCGACCATCGCAGAGCCGTCATGGTTCAGTGGCGGGCGCTTGAGGTCAGGGACAAAGGCCGAAAGGGTCTCATCCCAGTTAAGCTTGCCGCCGCAGTGGCTCCACAGGTGGACGACGGGGGACCAGCCGCCAGACATGGCGACGGCCTCGCAGGCGATTTCCTCCTGCACGGCTCCTTCTCCGGCTTGGGCGCAGATGGCAACGCCGGTGACGCGCTTCGATCCCTTGACCTTGGCGATGGCCTTGCCCGTCAGGACGCGGATACCTGCGGCGCGGGCGGCGTCCGGGAGGGCCCCGGTGGCGGTGTCGCGGGCGTCGAGGATCGCGGGCACGTCGAGACCTGCGGCTTTCAGCGCCAGCGC
>JBJTSJ010000304.1:0-3184 GCA_046076605.1 Tabrizicola sp. | reverse complement strand
GAAGATCTGCGTGGCCACGCCGCGCGGCAGAAGGTCGGCCAGGATCGCCTCTTCCGAGGGTTCGTAGTCGTACAGCGCGGTCGCGCTGGCGGCTTCGAACTTGGCCGGAATCACCTGCTGCTCGGTCGGGACCTGGCTGATTACCGACTGGAAGCGGTTGTAGAAGATCGTGACCACATCCGCTTCGCCCGCCTCGAAGGCCGCCATGACTTCCCGCGCGATACCCTGCGCATTGGCATAGCCCACGCGCTTGACGTCGCTCAGGTCCACGTGACCCACGAAAGCGCTGCCCCAGTCGCGGCGCAGCTGCTCACGGCCCTTCTTGCCGACGGTGAGGATCTTCACCGTCTTGCCCGCCGCCGCCAGTTCGTTGGCCCGAGTGCGGGCCAGCTTGACGATCGACGAGTTGAAGCCGCCGCAGAGGCCGCGCTCGCTGGTCATGACCACCAGAAGATGCACCTGGTCCTTGCCGTTCCCGGCCAGAAGCTTCGGTGCGCCTTCCCCGGTGCCCACGCCCGCAGCCAGCGCCGACATGACCGCCGTCATCCGTTCAGCGAACGGACGCGCGGCCTCGGCAGCTTCCTGGGCGCGGCGCAGTTTTGCCGCCGCGACCATCTGCATGGCCTTGGTGATCTTCCGCGTGTTCTTCACGCTTCCGATCCGGTTCTTGAGGTCCTTCAGGCTGGGCATCTGCCTACTCCTTCAGGGCCGCTTACGCGAAGCTTTTGGCGAAGGCGTCAAGTTCCGCGCGGATCGCTTTTTCCAGATCACCCGCCACCTTGCGGTCGTTCTTGGTGATGTCGTCCAGAAGCGCCTTGCCGTTGGTGCGCAGGTGCTTCAAGAGCCCCTGCTCGAACCGGCCCACGTCCTTGACCGCCACCTTGTCCAGGTAGCCCGCGGTGCCCGCGAAGATCACGCAGACGATTTCCGCGTTGGTCAGCGGGCTGTACTGCGGCTGCTTCATCAGCTCGGTCAGACGCGCGCCGCGGTTCAGAAGCTGCTGGGTCGAGGCGTCGAGGTCCGAGCCGAACTGCGCGAATGCCGCCATTTCGCGGTACTGCGCCAGTTCCAGCTTCACCTTTCCCGCGACCGACTTCATCGCGTTGGTCTGGGCCGAGGAGCCCACGCGGCTAACCGACAGACCCGTGTTCACCGCCGGACGGATGCCCTGGTAGAACAGTTCCGTTTCCAGGAAGATCTGGCCGTCGGTGATCGAGATCACGTTGGTCGGAATGAAGGCCGACACGTCGCCGCCCTGGGTTTCGATGATCGGCAGAGCGGTCAGCGAACCAGCACCGAAATCCTCGTTCAGCTTCGACGAGCGTTCCAGCAGACGCGAGTGCAGGTAGAAAACGTCGCCCGGATAGGCTTCACGCCCCGGCGGACGGCGGAGGAGGAGCGACATCTGGCGGTAAGCCACGGCCTGCTTGGACAAATCATCGTAGATGATCAACGCATGGCGGCCATTGTCGCGGAAGAACTCCGCCATAGCAGTCGCGGCGTAGGGCGCCAGGAACTGCAGCGGGGCCGGATCCGAAGCCGTGGCAGCCACGACGATGGTATAGGCGTCCGCGCCGGTTTCCTGCAGCTTCTTCACCAGCTGGGCCACGGTCGACCGCTTCTGCCCGACGGCGACGTAGATGCAGTACAGCTTCTTCGATTCGTCCGAGCCAGCCGCCTCGTTGTAGGACTTCTGGTTCAGGATGGTGTCGAGCGCCACGGCGGTCTTGCCGGTCTGGCGGTCGCCGATGATCAGTTCGCGCTGGCCGCGGCCAACCGGGATCATCGCGTCCACGGCCTTGAGGCCGGTCGCCATCGGCTCGTGCACCGATTTGCGGGGAATGATGCCCGGGGCTTTCTGGTCGGCCACGCGACGCTCGGTCGACGCGATCGGGCCCTTGCCGTCGATCGGGTTGCCCAGGCCGTCCACGACGCGGCCCAGAAGGGCGTTGCCCACCGGCACGTCCACGATGGCCTTGGTGCGCTTGACGGTGTCGCCTTCCTTGATGTCCTGGTCGGACCCGAAGATAACGATACCGACGTTGTCAACCTCCAGGTTCAGCGCCATCCCGCGGATGCCGCCGGGGAATTCGACCATCTCGCCGGCCTGGACATTGTCCAGCCCGTGGACGCGGGCAATCCCGTCGCCGACCGACAGCACGCGGCCAACTTCGGCCACCTGTGCGTCCTTGCCGAAGTTCTTGATCTGCTCCTTGAGGATCGCAGAGATTTCAGCAGCCTGGATTCCCATCACCCAACCTCTTTCATTGCATTTTGCAGGGCCGCGAGCCTTGCCTTGACCGAAGTGTCGATCATGGTCGAGCCCAGCTTGACGACAAGACCGCCGATGAGGGATTCATCGACGGTCGTTTTTAGTTTCACGGTCTTGCCGACGCGGGCCTTCAGCGTCTCGGCAAGTTTCTTCGATTGTGCGGCCGACAGCGCGCGGGCTGCGGTGACTTCGGCGGTCACTTCGCCCTTTTCCTCGGCGATCATGTCGGCCAGTTGGGTCACGAACTGGGGCAGCACGAACAGGCGGCGCTTGTCGGCCATCAGGGCCAGCGTGTTCGACATCAGCGTGCTCAGGCCCAGTTTCGCCGCGATCGCCGCGATGACCTTGCCCTGATCTTCCCGGCTGATGACCGGCGAGGCGATCACGCCCCGCAGCTCTTCGCTGGCGGCCAGCGTTTCGGTCAGCGCGGTTGCATCCGATTCCAGTGCCTTCAGCGCGCCGCCGTCCTTGGCCAGATCGAACAAGGCCGAAGCATAGCGTGCGGCAATGCCCAGAGAGATCGAAGCTGGTTCTGACACGTCAACCCTTCCGTATGTCTTGTGCCCAGGGCTCTGATGAACCGGGCCATCCCTTCCGCACACACTTCGACAGTCGTCGCAAGCGGCGCAGTCCGTCGCGGGGTCCTTAGCAGAGGCTTTCCCACCCCGCAACCGGGTTGCTCGCCGTTTCGTGAGGGATTCTGAACGCTATCCCCGGTCACTTTGTCGCTGGTGCCGTCCAGGCGGGTGCTGACCCCTCAGCGCGACCAGGTCTCGCGGTTCAGCGCGGGCTCTGGCGCGCCCTTGCCGACGCCCTCCAGCACCCGCAGCGGCTTTTTCACCGCCGCGCGCAGGCCGCCTTGCGTAGGGGCGTAGACCTGCTTTGACGCCTCGACCATCAGCACACCCCCGG
>JBJTSJ010000303.1:0-8671 GCA_046076605.1 Tabrizicola sp. | reverse complement strand
ACAGGGTCGACGCGGGGGTCGTAGATGTCCTCGCCATCGAGGAGGATCTTGCCCGAGACGCGGGCCGTGGCGACGGTGTCGTTCATCCGGTTCAGGCAGCGCAGGAAGGTCGACTTGCCGCAGCCCGAAGGCCCGATGAAGGCGGTCACGGCGCGGTCAAGAATCTCGACCGACACATCCTTCAGTGCGTGGTTCTGCCCGTAGTGGACCTGAACGCCCGAGGCCGAGATCTTTGCGGCAGTCGTTCCGGCTTCAAGTCCGGTGCGGGTCATATCGTTCATAGTGTCCATTTCCTTACCAGCGGCGTTCGAACTTGCGACGCAGAAGAATGGCCGCGA
The DNA here is from genome assembly GCA_046076605.1 of Tabrizicola sp. Classification (GTDB taxonomy): domain Bacteria; phylum Pseudomonadota; class Alphaproteobacteria; order Rhodobacterales; family Rhodobacteraceae; genus Tabrizicola. The sequence goes on along the minus strand of JBJTSJ010000303.1, from coordinate 8,333 downwards.
CGTTCATGATCACAAGGAAGACCAGAAGCACGATAATCGCACCGTTTGACCGTTCGATGAAGGCCGGGTCGGCGCGGCTGGCCCAGGAATAGACCTGCACGGGCAGGGCGGTCGCGGGGTCGAGGAAGCCTTCGGGCGGAGCCGAGGGGTAGTTGTCGACGAAGGCAACCATGCCGATCAGGAGAAGGGGAGCGGTTTCGCCCAAGGCGCTGGCAAGGCCAAGGATCGTGCCGGTCAGGATGCCGGGCATGGCCAGCGGCAGGACGTGGTGGAACACGGTCTGCATCTTCGAGGCCCCGACGCCGAGGGCCGCGTCGCGGATCGAGGGCGGCACGGCGCGGATCGCGGCGCGGGTCGCGATGATGATCGTGGGCAGCGTCATCAGGCTGATGACCAGCGCGCCGACGATCGAGGAAGACTGCGGCATGCCGGCGAAGTTGATGAAGATCGCAAGGCCAAGGATACCGAAGACGATGGACGGGACGGCGGCCAGGTTCGAGATGTTGACCTCGATCGCGTCGGTCCAGCGGTTCTTGGGCGCGAATTCCTCAAGGTAGATACTGGCGGCGACGCCAACGGGAACGCACATGATCAAGACCATCAGCATCATGTAGGCCGAGCCGAGAAGGGCGACGCCAAGACCGGCAGCCTCGGGCCGCTGGTCGGACGCGTCCGGGTTGGTAAAGAAGCCCCAGTTCCACTTGGACGTGACAAGTCCCTCGGCCTGCAGCTTTTCGACAAGCCGCAGCTGGTCGGGAGTGATCTGGTTGTCGCGTTCGGCAGTCTCGAACGTCACGCGACCCTTGAGGAACCCGTCGACGCGACCGGCTGCCAGAATGTCGCCGGTGATCGTCGTGCCAATCATGTCGGGGTTGGCGAGGACTTGCGCCCGCAACTGACCGGCCGCGTCCTTCGAGATCAGCGCACCGATGTCCTTGTCCGAGACGCCGTCCTGCGAGATGCCGCGCTGGGCAAGTTCAGCCAGAAGCGCATTGGACAGCACTTTCTGGTAGCCGACGGTCGTCACCTTGGCCATCTCGTCCCGGCTGCGGTTGCCCTTCGGGTCCAGGGTTTCGGCAGAAAGCTCGACCGGGTAGGTCAGCGTCGCCTGATGGAAGGCCGAGACACCGTCGCGGAAGATGGTGAAAAGCATGATCGCCAGGGTGATCAGCGAGATCGCGATGGCGACCAGGCCATAGACCTTGAACCGTGCCTCGGCCGCGTTGCGGCGCTTCATCTCGGTGCTGGCGGTCAGGATCGAGTGTTTCGGGCGGGCCAGGCCGCCTGCGGTGACATCGGTCATTCGTATTGCTCGCGATATTTGCGGACGATCCACAGGGCGAAGATGTTGAGAGCCAGGGTGATGACGAAGAGGGTCATGCCAAGGGCGAAGGCGACGAGCGTCTCGGGTGCGGCAAAATCGGTGTCGCCGGTCAGCTGGCCGACGATCTTGACGGTCATCGTGGTCATCGCCTCGAACGGGTTCAGGGACAATTTGGCGGCGGCACCGGCACCCATCACGACGATCATCGTCTCGCCGATGGCGCGGGAGGCGGCCATCAGGATCGCGCCGACGATGCCGGGGAGGGCGGCGGGCAGGATCACCTGCTTGACCGTCTCGGACTTGGTGGCGCCGAGGCCGAGGCTGCCGTCGCGCAGGGATTGCGGCACGGCGTTGATGATGTCGTCCGAGAGGGAGGAGATGAAGGGGATGTTCAGGATGCCGATGACGATACCGGCGGTCATCACCGAAGAGCCGGAATTGCCAAGACCAAGGGGCTGGGCGAACCAGTCGCGCAGTGCGGGGCCCACGGTGACCAGGGCAAAGATGCCGAAGACGACCGTGGGGATGCCCGCGATGATCTCGATCAGCGGCTTGACCCAGTTGCGGACGTTCTTTGAGGCATATTCGGCCAGGTAGATCGCGGCAAAGAGGCCAATTGGCACGCAGACCAGCATCGAGACGAGCGTGATGTAAAGCGTGCCCCAGATCAGCGGGAGGATGCCAAGGTCCGATCCGCCCTGGAAGTTCGGCGACCAGGTCAGGCTGAAGAAGAAGTCCCGGAACGGGTATCTGGTGAAGAAGTCGAAGGTTTCCGACACCATCGAGCCGACAATGCCCACGGTGGTCAGAATCGCGATGGAGGAGGCCGTGATCAAAAGGCCGAGAACCACCTGTTCCACCCGGTTCCGGGCCCGGAAGTCGGCGCGGGCGCGGGTCACGCCCCAGAAAAGGCCAAGGGCCGCCAGAACGATCACAAGCGCCGTGCGGCCTGCAGCGCCCCAGTGCGCCATCTCGCGGTAGTCCTGGGAGGCCGAGAGGATCTCGGGCGAAACATCCTCGGCGAGGGCGACGCCGACCGAAGCGAGAAGGGCGCGGATGTCGGTGGTGCCGCTGGAGATCGTGGCGGCGTCGTTGTCGGACAATGCGCCAGAGGCCACGGCTGCGTCGAGGCCACCGGCAACGCGGCGGATGTCGGCCATGGTCAGCTCTGCCTGGGTGGCGTCAGCGGTGACGTCGGCGGGGAGGGCTGCCGATATGCGCTGTTCGATCACCATCGGCTGGACGATCAGCCAGATAATCAGCGCGGCAATCGCCGGGATCAGGACGGACAGCGCCCCGTACCAGCCGTAGTAGAGGGGCAGGGAATGCAAAAGCCGAGGATTGCCCCCGGTTGAGGCCAGCGCGCGCTGGCGAGACAGGACATAGGCCGCGACAGCCAGGACGAGGACTGCGGCAAGGATCATCAGGACGGACATGGGTCAACCTGCGAAGATCAGGGGGGCCGAGGCGACACCAGCCGCCGGAAGGGATGGACGGGGCCCGAAGGCCCCGCCCGTCGTCTGTCTTATTCCAGCGGACCCATCGGGGTTTCGGCGGCAACGGCGGCCTGGGTGGCAGCCAGTTCCGGGTCCGACACCAGGCCGTAGGCGGCCAGCGGGCCATCGGGGCCAGCCATCTCGTCGCTGACGAAGAACTCGATGTATTCCTTCAGGCCGGGGATCACGCCGATGTGGGCCTTCTTGACGTAGAAGAACAGCGGACGCGACACCGGGTATTCACCCTTGGCGATCGATTCGGTCGTCGGGACGATGCCAGACATGGTCGCCACTTTCAGCTTGTCGGTGTTGTTTTCGTAGAACGAGAGACCGAACACGCCGACGGCGTTCTTGTCGGCATCCAGACGCGCCAGCGTCTCGGTGTAGTCGCCGTCGATGTCGACCGACTTGCCGTCGGTGCGCAGCTCATGGCAAGCCTTTTTGGCGTTGGCTTCCTTTTCCTTGTCGTCCTTGCCTTCGGCAACGGCGAGGTAAAGGTCCAGCGCGCCTGCTTCCTTGCAGCCGGCTTCGATCACCTTCACATCGAACACTTCGCGCGTGCCGTGCTTGGTGCCCGGAACGAAGGCCAGGATGTCCTGGGCGGGCAGGGAGGCGTCGGCATCAGCCCAGGTGGTGGCGGCGTTGTCGACCAGCGCGCCATCCTTGACGACCTTGGCACCGAGAGCGTTGAAAACGGCCAGAGGGGTCAGGGCGAAATCGGCGCCGTTCACGTCCGAGGCGAAGACGATCCCGTCATAGCCGATGCGGACTTCCATGATCTCTTCGACGCCGTTGGTCTTGCACAGGTCGATGTCCGACTGCGAGATGCGCGACGAGGAGTTGGCGATGTCGACGGTGTTTTCGCCCACGCCTTCACAGAGCTTCTTGCGGCCGGCGCCCGAGCCGCCGCCTTCCACGACCGGGGTCGGGAAGTCGAAGTTTTCACCAAAGGCTTCGGCGACGATGGTGGCGTAGGGCAGCACGGTCGAAGAACCGGTGACCTGGATCTGGTCGCGGGCAGCAGCCGGCATGGCGGCGGCGGCGGCGAAGGCCAGAACCGAGGCGGTCAGGTGGAAGGATTTCATGTGTGCACTCCTGCATTGCGTGCGGCCGATCGTGACAGCGTGGGACTGGCTCTAGTCCCGCCGCGTGACGCTTAGATTGCAGGATTGTAAAAGCTGTATGACAGTTGGTGCGGTCACGGGGGTGTCGCAGCAGACCTCAGCAGCCAGCCTTTTCGCCAAAAAGGGCAAGAGAAGTCCGCCTTAGGGTCTTTGAGCCAGCATCTTCCGAGCGATGGTTTCAGCGATCATCATGGTCGGGGCGTTGGTATTGCCCGCGATGATCGTTGGCATCAGCGAGGCATCTACGACGCGCAACCCCTCGACCCCGCGAACGCGTCCTTCTGGGTCGGTGACCGACTGCGGATCGGTGCCCATGCGGCAGGTGCCAACGGGATGATAGATCGTCTCGGCCCGCTGGCGGATGTCGGCTTCCAGCTGCGCGTCGGTCACAAGCCCTTGGCCAGGAAGGGTTTCCGTCTGGATATAGCGAGCAAGTGCAGGGGCCCGGGTTATCTGGCGGGCGATCTTCAGGCCGTTCAACAGCGCGGGCAGATCATCGGGGTGGGACAGGTAGTTCGCCTCGATTCGCGGGGCGGCCATCGGATCGGGCGCGGCGAGGGTGATCCGCCCCCGGCTTTTCGGCAGAAGGTCGCAGACATGCAGCGTCAGTCCGTAACCCAGCGACAGCTTGCGCCCATGGTCGTGCAGATAGGCTGGGATGAAGTGGAACTGCAGGTTCGGCCGGTTGCGCGTGGCATCGGATGTTACAAATCCCCCGGCTTCGGCGACGTTCGAGGTGAATTCGCCCTGTCCCCGGCGAAGATACGCCCAGGTCGCGCGCAGGGCACGTGGCAGGAAGGTTGGAGCGATTCCGATCGCGTCGCGGGTCCGGAGTGCGGCCTGGACCGTGATGTCGAGATGGTCGGCAAGGTTCGCGCCGACCTGAGGGGCAGCGTGCAAGACGGGGATGCCCATCGCCTGCAGGTGCGCAGCCGGACCGATGCCAGAAAGCATGAGCAGTTGAGGCGAGTTGATCGCCCCGCCTGACAGGATGACCTGACCGCCAGCCGCGAGGCGGAGTTCGCGGTCGGCAAGTTGCACGCCTCTCGCGCGGCGGCCGTCGAAGGTAACCCGGCGGACCTGTGCGCCAGTGATCAGGCTAAGGTTCGGGCGGGCAAGCACGGGATCCAGAAAAGCGCGGGCCGCGCTGAAGCGACGCCCGTCCTTCTGGGTGACTTGGTACAGGCCGACGCCGTCCTGGCTGGCCCCGTTGAAATCGAGATTCTGCGGGTATTGGCACTCCGTTCCGGCTGTGACGAAGGCCCGGCTCAACGGATTGGGATGGGTCAGGTCGCTGACGGTCAGCGGTCCGGTCGTGCCATGGTGGTCGTCTGTCAGCGACTGGTTCGCTTCCAGGTCCTTGAAAACCTCGCGAACCGTGGGCCAGTCCCAGTCGGGTCCCGCGGCCTGCGCCCAGTCCCGGTAGTCCTGCGGATGGCCCCGCATGTAGATCATTGCGTTGATCGACGATGACCCGCCCAGAACGCGCCCCCTCGGCCAGAAGAGGCGCCGGTTCGCAAGCTGCGGTTCAGGCTCGGTCGTGTAGCCCCAGTTCAGCCAGCGCATGTGGGCAAGGGCCGCCAGGCCGAAGGGCATGTGGATCATCGGGTTGCGGTCGAGGGGGCCAGCCTCGATCAGGCAGACGCGGGTGGCGGGGTTGGCGGACAGGCGGTTCGCCAGTACGCATCCGGCCGAGCCCGCGCCGACGATCACGAAGTCAAATTCGGTCATCCAAGGACCCGCTTGATCAACTGCACAAGCCGCATGACCCGGGGCGTGTAGGGGGGAAACAGCAGCGGCAAGAGTAGGAACCGATTGCGCAGCACCGCACGCTCATGGCTGAAGGCAAGGTAGCCGCTGTGACCATGCGCCGCGCCGATCCCGGACGTGTTCACCCCGCCGAAGGGCAGGTTCAGATGACTGTAGTGGACCAGCGTCAAGTTGACCCCGACCGCGCCCGAAGTGGTGCGCTGCGTGATATCGGCGATGCGGGCGCTGTCCTTGTCGAAGATGTACAGGGCCAGCGGCTTGTCGCGGGCGTTGATCTCGGCGATGACGGTATCCAGCGTGTCGTAAGTGTAGATTGGCAGGATCGGGCCGAAGATCTCGTCGGTCGCGAGGCGCATGTCGGGTGCCACCCCATCCAGAAGATGCGGGCCGATGGATTGACCGTCCTGGTGCCCGCTGGTGATCTGTCGCGCGCCCTTGGCCATCCCCTCGGCGATCAGGCCGGACAGACGCGCCGCATGACCCGCAGACACGATCCTAGTCAGATACGGGCTGGCTGCGCCGTCGCCATAGGCCCGCGCAATCCTGTCGCGCAGAGCGGCCAGCAAAGCGTCCCTGACAGAGGCATGGACATAAAGGTGATCGGGAGAAATGCAGTTCTGGCCGGCGTTCAGGAATTTGCCGAACGTGATCCAGTCGGCGGCCTGTTTCAGATCGGCAGAGGGGCCGACGATGACCGGTGACTTGCCGCCCAGTTCCAGCGTGACCGAGGCCAGCGACTTTGCCGCCGCCGCCATCACGATCTTGCCCACTGCGGGTGAGCCGGTGAAGAAGATATGGTCAAATGGTAGGGACAAGAGATGCTCGGCAACCGCCTTGTCACCTTCCACGACGGCGACGAGATCGGGTGGAAAGGTCTCGGCGATAATGCGCGCGATCAGGGCACTGCTGACGGGCGTCAGTTCCGATGGCTTGACGATCGCGGCATTCCCCGCCGCCAGGCAGGAGGCGAGCGGACCGAGCGCCAGGTGGAAGGGCAGGTTCCAGGGGGCGATGATCAGGCAGGTGCCGCGCGGCTGGGTCTCGACCCGGCCAAATGCGCCCAGCGTTGCAAGCGTGGGCCAAACCCGGCGAGGCTTCATCCAGCGGCGCAGATGGGCCCGTGCGTGGCGGATCTCCTGCAGGGTGTTGAGGTAGTCCATCAGGATCGCTTCAGCCTCGGGGCGGCCAAGGTCCGCCTTCAGCGCCGCGACGATGGCAGCTTCGTTGCGGCGGACCATGTTCGCCAGCCGGTCCAGCGCAGCGCGCCTGTCAGACAAACCGAAGGCCTGTCGGCGGACGTCGTTGCCGGACTTCATCCGGGCAAACAGGGTCGATGGCTGAGGCGACGACTGGTCCATCTTGCCAGTCTAGCTGGACTGCCGGCAAAGTCCAGCAGGACGCCACGTCAGTTCGGGATCAGGCCAGTTCGGGCAGGAAGGCGGGGCAGGCAAGCTCCAGCCCCTCGGCGTAGATCACCTCATCCTCGTCGAAGCGCAAGGTGAAGAGCCGGGCGTTGCTGACCGTCTCGTGGCAGATGAATTCGCCATCAGCCAGGCGTGCGACTGGAATGGCCGCGACTGCCACTCCATAAAGCGCGCGCGCGCGCCAGTCGCGGATCAGCACGGATTGCCCAGGGGACAGAAGAAGGTCCTGATCGGGGCGGTCATGGCCCATGGTCGAGGCCTTGACGCGGACGAGGTCCACCTGTTTGCGCAGGACGACGGACACCGAAGTCAAGCGACGGGCACCGGCGCGGGTCACGATGCGGTCGCCCGGGGTCAGGAAGTCGACGGGGATCAGCCCGTCAAGGGTGCGCACCATTGTTCCAGCCAACATGCCCTGCACCTGGGGCGTCCCGGCCCCGCCAGCAGATCGAGAAAAGGGTGCGTCAGCGTCCACGATTCAGGCCTTTCCCAGTCGATAGGGAAAGTCTTGGCAGCGGTTTGTGGTCCGCTTTCGATGGCAGTTCGGTCATTTCTGGGCAGATGTGGCCGCTTCTCGCTGGGGTTGTGGCGGGAATGGGGCGGTGCTTTTGCCTCTCGCACCCGCTGCGGGCCTTTGCTAGAAGGCGCGCATGCGGGTGTGGCGAAATTGGCAGACGCACCAGATTTAGGTTCTGGCGCCGCAAGGCGTGGGGGTTCAAGTCCCTCCACCCGCACCATTTGCCGCCGCACCGCGCGGGCAGCGATTCCCCCTTACATCGGATGGAAGGCTTTGCTAGAAGGCCGCCCAACGCGCGCAAGGTCCCGCCTTGTGCCTGTGGAGTATTGCGCGCAAAGCGCCCGAGACAGCTTAGGAAGGACGTCCCCCCATGCAGGTCACCGAGACCCTGAACGAAGGCCTCAAGCGCGGCTACACCATCACCGTCACGGCGGCGGAACTGGACGCGAAGGTCCAGGAAAAGCTGATCGAGGCGCAGCCCGAGGTCGAGATCAAGGGCTTCCGCAAGGGGAAGGTTCCGCTGGCGATCCTGAAAAAGCAGTTCGGCACCCGCATCCTGGGCGACGCGATGCAGGAAGCCATCGACGGAGCGATGAAGGATCACTTTGACAAGACCGGCGACCGTCCGGCGCTGCAGCCCGAAGTCAAGATGGTCGGTGGCGAGACCTGGAAAGAGGG
>JBJTSJ010000302.1:0-3789 GCA_046076605.1 Tabrizicola sp. | reverse complement strand
GCAGAAGATCGGCCAGACGTTCCAGCATGTCGATGCGGATCGCGCGGGTGCCTGCGGGGTGATAGCCCGACAGGGTGTAATGCTGCTTCGGCACGTCCGGAATGTTCGGGATCGTGACCAGTCCGGGCGGCGGGCTTTCGGGGAATTCCTGAAGCCCGTTGTAAAGCGACCAGAGCACCAGACGAAGCCGCGTCGGCGCAGGCTTCAAGAGCGCGGGCAGGAAGATCGTGAACTGGCCGAAACGGACGCCGTGCTTGCGGAGTGCTCCACGGGCGTCCTGGTCGAGTTCCTTGACCTCGGTTGCCACGGCGTCGCGGGGCAGGACGCCCATCGCCTCGGACAGGCGGAAGGCGAAGCCGCGGGCGAGGCCGGTCAGGGTCTCGTCGCGGGACATGTTGAGCAGCGGCTCGAACTGCGCCGCGACCTTGCGGTCGATGAAGTGCTGGAGCCGACGGCGGACTTTCTCGACCACCTCGGGACCGGCTTCTTCGTCGACGAAGGCCTCGACCGTGGGCTTGGCGGGTTCGGTGCCCTTCACCAGCTTGCCCACCGCATTGGTGCCCCACATGAGGCCGCCCTGTTCGGTGAAATCCAGCTCTGTGTCCGGCGCGTTGTAGAAGCGGTCGGCGCGCAGGTGGAATTCCGGCCTCAAGGCCTGGATCGCGGCTTGTGCCAGCGTGCGGGCGGCATCTGGTGTCGCGCTTGCGTCCTGCTTGAAACGGAACCCTTCCAGACGGCCAGCGAATTCGCCTTCGACCGTCACTTCGCCCTTGTCGTTCACTTCGGCCACGAGAGCCTCCTTCTGCTTCAACCGGCGAAGGAGGACACTCGTCCGCCGGTCGACAAATCGTTGCGTCAACGCCGCATGCAGGGCATCCGACAGGCGGTCTTCTACAGCGCGCGTTTCCTCGCGCCAATGGGTTTCGTCTTCGACCCAGTTTTTCCGCTGGGTGACGTAGGTCCAGGTGCGGATATAGGCGAGGCGGCGGGAGAGGGTGTCGATGTCGCCTTCGGTCTTGTCGATTCGCTTGATTGCCGTCGCCAGCCAGTCGGACGGGATGCGCCCGCCGCCCAGGCCGCGGCCGACAAGGAACTCGAAGATCCGGGTCAGGAGGGTCGTGTGTTCGGGTCCGGTGGACGACCGGAAGTCCGGAATCCGGCAGACGTCCCACAGCAGCTGCACGCGTTTCGGTTCGGTCAGCTTGTCCTGCACTTCGGGGAGCGCCGACAGCGCCTTCAGCGCCAGCACGTCATCGGCATCCCGCGCGCGGGTCAGCCAATCGTTGAAGGTGGGGGCCTCAAGGCTGCGGATCAGGCGGTCGGCCGAGCCAAAATCCAGCGATTCGTTCCTCCAGTGGAGTTTCTTGACGGGTTGGAAGCGGTGGGTCTCGATCGCTTCGACGGTGTCCTCGTCGAAGGGGCGGACCTCTCCCGAGACGCCGAAGGTCCCGTCCTCGGTATGGCGGCCCGCGCGGCCCGCGATCTGGGCCAGCTCCTGCGGGTAGAGGTTGCGCATCCGGCGGCCGTCGAACTTGGCGGTGGCCGAGAAGGCCACGTGCTTGATGTCGAGGTTCAGGCCCATCCCGATGGCGTCGGTGGCCACGAGGTAGTCCACGTCTCCGTTCTGGTACAAAGCGACCTGCGCATTGCGGGTCCGGGGCGACAAGGCCCCCATGACAACCGCACAGCCGCCCTTCTGCCGCCGGATCAGCTCGGCAATCGCATAGACGTTTTCCACCGAGAACCCGACGATGGCCGACCGTTCCGGCATCCGGCTGATCTTCTTCGACCCGGCGTATTTCAGCGTCGACATGCGGTCGCGTTTCAGGAACGTCACATACGGGACGAGCCCGGCAATGGCCCCGCGCATGGTGTCCGAGCCGAGGAACAGCGTCTCGTTCAGCCCCCGCGCCCGCAGCAGGCGGTCGGTGAACACATGTCCCCGGTCGGCATCGGAGCACAGCTGAACCTCATCCACCGCGACGAAATCCGCGCCGATTTCCAGCGGCATCGCTTCGGTGGTGCAGACCCAGTACTGGGTGCGGTCGGGGACGATCCGCTCTTCCCCCGTGACCAGCGCTACCACGGACGGGCCGACTTTCGCCACCACCCGGTCATAGACCTCACGCGCAAGCAGCCGCAAAGGCAGGCCGATGACGCCGGTCCGATGGGCCAGCATCCGCTCGATCGCGTGATGCGTCTTGCCGGTGTTCGTCGGCCCAAGGACCGCCGTCACCCGCCGGGTGGCGTCCATGGCTTAAAGCTCCTGCCCCTCGGCTTCTTTCTCCAGCCGCTCGACGGCCTCGGCGGCCCCCTGGAGATGGGGATGGATGGCAAGGGCGGCCTTGTAGACCTCCAGCGCCTTTTCGGGCTTGCCGGTTTCTTCCAGGATCATGGCAAGGCCCGACAGCGCGCCGAAATGCCGGGGGTTGCGCGTCAGCACCTGCGCGATGTCGGCGACCGAAGGGCCGAACTCCCCCGACATGTAGAAGGCGGTGGCGCGGGCATTCCAGGCCTCGGCAAAGTCGGGGTCCTGGTCGATGATCGCGGTGAAATGTTCGATCGCGGCCGGGATGTCGCCCAGGTTCATCGCATCCTTGCCGCGCTGCAACAGCAGGTCCTCGGCCGGAGAGCCGGATTTCGACCATTCGATCCAGATTTCCCGCTCGATCCGGCTGGCTTCACCCTCTTCAGCAGTCTTCAGCCGTTCGAAGAGCCCGTCCAGCTTGGCCACGTCTTCCGCCTGCACCGCCGCGCAAGTCAGGAAAAGCGGCAGAAGTGCCGCAACGATACGATTGAGAATGACGGCCGGGACACGCATAACTGGAAAGTAACCGATCCGCGCCAGATTGCCAGTGGCGCAAGGGTCACGAACCGGAGACTTGTGATGAGCGAGATGATCGATGCAGCCGTGAAGGCGCTGTCTGCCAAGGTTTCGGGCGGTTTTGACGGAATTGCGAAATTCGTGATCCCGGGCGAAGGCGCGATCATGCTGGACGGGCAGGGCGTGCGCGCCGGCGATGAAGAGGCCGACGTGACGCTGACGGCAGAGGCGGATGTGTTCCGCGCGATTCTGGACGGCGACATGAACCCGACCATGGCCTTCATGACCGGCAAGCTGTCGGTCGATGGCAGCATGGGGCTGGCGATGAAACTGGGCTCGGTGCTGGGGTGAAGCACGACAGCGCCCAGCCTGCGCCGTTTCATGATGGCGTGGCCGATGCCCCGCCGGGTGCGGTGGTGGTCTGGGCACAGGCGGGTCGGGCGCGGATCAGGCTGGCCTCCTGGAAGGCGGGCGGGAAGGGCACGGTGCTTCTGCTGCCGGGCCGGACGGAGTGCATCGAGAAGTATGGCCGAGCGGCGGGTGATCTGATCGCGCGCGGGTTTTCGGTCATCATCATCGACTGGCGCGGGCAGGGGCTGGCGGACCGGCCGCTGCCCGATCCGATGATGAGCCATGTCGGCGATTTCGCCGAGTTCCAGGAAGACCTGGATGCCATGCTGGAGGAGGCGAGGCGTCTCGACCTGCCGCAGCCCTTCTATCTCATGGCGCATTCGATGGGCGGATGTCTTGGGTTGCGCGGGTTGTTGCGGGGGGTTCCGGTCAAGGCCGCGGTCTTTTCGGCCCCGATGTGGGGTATTGCGATGGCGTCCTGGCTGCGGCCGGTGGCTTCCGTGGTGTCGGCGCTGGCAGGGCCACTGGGTCTGGTCAGCCGCTATGCGCCCTCGACAAACGCGCAGACCTATCTGCTGCAGGCGCCCTTTGCCGGCAACGTGCTGACCACCGAC
>JBJTSJ010000301.1:0-4325 GCA_046076605.1 Tabrizicola sp. | reverse complement strand
TGGTAATCGCGCTCCATGCCGCTGGGCTGCTCCTGGTACTGCTTGGCGTCGGCCGCTGCCTGAGCCGCCGCCTGGTCGGGCGTCCACTCTGCCGCCCGCTGCTTGCGGTCTTCCCGCATGGCCGCGCCGTCGCTTCGCATCCAGCCCAGGGACTCAAGCGCCCCCAAAACGCTGGCGGCTTGCGCCTCCGGTGTTGCTGTCATGCTGGCCTCCTGGTTCTTCTGATTGGTGATGCTCTCCACCAAGCTCTCGGCCTTCAAGGCAAAAGCCTGCGCCAGGCCCTTGCGCTCCAGATAGGCGTTCATGGGCTCGTTGTCCTCGGGCTTCATGTTGAAGACCGGGGACAGTCGAGCAAGCGCCACCTCCATGAACCTGGCTGGTTCGTGGCCGGTGACGCTATGCACGGTCGTGAGGGCTGCAATGCGCAGCGCATCGGCTAGGCCGGTGGGCGTGCCCTGGTTGGCCTGGTAGTGGCTGAACGTCAAGGCCGGATCGTCCAGCACCACGGCCGCGCCCACGGCCAGCGCGGTGACAAGCTCGGCCTCCTGCTGGGCCTCGCGGTAGTTCTTGGCCTTGAGGGCCGTCACCGTGCGGTTGCCGTCTTCTTGCCCGAAAAGCAAGAAGCCATCGGATGAGGTCTTGGCGATGCCCTGCCAGTCGATGGCCAGCATGTCGGCGCTGTTCCATTCGCGCAGCAAGCCGTTGGTGTCAATGAAGGCCGGTGGGTGCGCGGGCTGCTGCGCCTGGCTTTGCGCCTGGCCCTGCTCTTGAACCTGCTTCTGCTCGAAGGCCATCACAAAGCCGTGGATCTTCTCGGCGTCGGCCGCAGCTCGAAGGATCTCCATCGGATCGTCCTTGAGCACCTTCACCCAGGACTTGACGTAAGCGGCATGTTGGCCAGGGTCGTGGCCAATGCCCAGCTCGTCGCCCACGATCATGGAAGCGATTTCGGCCCGGAGTTCTTCCTTGGCGTATGCCTCGCTCCCGAAGGGGTTGGCCAGGTCGCGCCCAAGGCGTGACTCGTGGCCAGTCCAGTGGCCCAGCTCGTGCAGCGCAATGGCGTAGTAGGCATCTGCCGTCTTGAACTGCTCACGGTAGGGCATCGTGATGCTGTCGGTGGACGGCCGGTAAAAGGCACGGTCGCCAGCGGCGTGGGTAATGTCTGCGCCCGATGCCTTCAGGATGGACTCGGCCCGCTCGCTGGCATCCCAGCGCTGCGCCTGCTTGATGGCAGGGGGAAGGCCGTCGATCTGCTCCGCGTTGAACACCACGGCATGGAAGACCTTGGGCCGCTCCAGCCGCACACGCTCCTTTTCCGGCTCGCCGTCAGCGCCCTTCACGGGCCTGCCCTGCTCATCCGTCTTGGTGCGTTCGTCCTCGAATTTCCAATACTGCACAAGGGTGCCGCGCTCGCCGCGCCGCACCTGTGCGCCCACGGCCTCGGCCTGCTTGTAGGTCAACCAACGGTTGTCCTCGCGGCCCTGCATCATGAGCTGGATGGAGTTGATGCCTCGATAGCGCTTGCCGGTGGTGGGGTTCATCGGAAGCGTGCCGGTCTGCCCGGCCTCCCAGGGCTTTTGCCACGGGGCGGTGCCCGCCTCCAGTTGCTTAATCAGGCCCTCGGCGACGACAACGTGAAAGGGCTTCTTGTCTTCCTTGCCGTCCGGTTTCTTCTGCTGGGATTCGGCCATGTCACGCCTCCAGCTCGGCACCGTCATCGGTGGCGGCCTCGGCGTCGGCCAGGCTCAGGGCCTGTTCCTGGAAGGCACCGGCTTGCTCGGCTTCGGCCGGGTCGAAGTCGATCTGTGCGCCGGGGGTCATGGCGTCGGTGAGCTTGGCCACCACGGGATCAGTGGCTTCGCCCTCGGCGATGGTGTCTTGGAAGTCGGTCGGTTGCGTGTTCATGGTCTTACTCCTGGTCGTTGCTGGTGGATGAATCGCCTTGCTTGCTTCGCCCCTTGGCGTAGTCCGGTTTCCCGCCTACATCGGGGCAGGTCTGTGAACAGGTGGGGTAGTTGCTGCAACCCCACCAGAAGGTTTTTGGCTTCTTCGCGGGACGGCGCGAAAGGCCGGAACCGCACGCCATGCACTTGTGCAGCGTGGACACGGGCGCGGCGGCCTTGGCCCCGGCGATGGTCACGGCTCCGGTGTTGGCCTTCGCCACCTCTTGCCGGATGAAGCCCTCTTGCTTGGACTGGAAGGCTTCGAGCTGGGCGCTGCCCTGCTCGATGCCCTTCAGCATCCGCTCAAAGAGCGCGGTGAGTACCGGGCTCCTGACGATTTCGGGCAGCGCGTCGATCAGGCTGCGGCCCAGGGTCGTGCTGATGATTGCCTTGCCCTTGTTCTCAAGGTAGCCCTTCTCCTTCAGCTCGTTGAGGATTGAGGGGCGTGTAGCCACGGTGCCGATACCGTCACCCTCTCGGAGAATCTTCTTGTGCTCGGGGTCGGTGACGAAGCGATGGATGCTTTCCATCGCCTGCGGAAGCGAGCCCTCATCGAAGCGCGGCGGGGCCTTGGTCTTCGCGGCGCGGCAGTTGATGGCCTGGCATGTTGCCGGGTCGCCCTGCTTCATCACGGGCAGCGCCTGGCCTTCCCCGCCCTCGCCTTCCTTCTCGTCCTGGTCTTCGTCCTCGTACACGTCCCGCCAGCCGTTGAGCGTGACCACGCGGCCCTTAGCCTGGAAGCTCTCGCCTTCCACCGTCACGTTGATGGTGGTGGCCTTGTACTCGTGCTGCGGGAAAAACTGCGCCAGGTAAGAACGCAGGATGAGCCCGTAAACGTTGCGCTCGTCTTCCTTGAGGGCGGCTGCGCTGCCCTTCTGCATCGTCGGGATGATCGCGTGGTGAGCCGTCACCTTCTTGTCGTCCCAGGTGCGCGACTTGATGCCTGGATCGGCGCGGCCGATCAGCTCGGCCAGGTCGGGGTTGACGTGCTTCAGAGCTGCAAGCACCTGGGGCGCGTCGGCGTGCTGTGACTCGGGCAGGTAGCCGCAATCGGTGCGCGGGTAGCTGGTGAGCTTGTGAACCTCATAGAGGGACTGGCACGCCTTCAGGATTTGATCGGCGGTGTAGCCCCAGCGCTTGGCGGCCAGGGCCGTCAACGCGGTGAGCGACAGGCCCAGCGGTTGGCCCTGCTTCTTCGCGGCCTGCTCGTAGCCCTCGATGGTGGCGGGCTTGTTGGTGAGCTTGGCCACCAGCGCATCGGCCTGGGCCTTGTCGATCAGTCGGCCATCGGGATCAAGGCCAGCTTGATCCTCGCGGGGCCGCCAGGCTGCGGCGAAGGTGCCCGCCTGGTGCGCGATATTCGCGGCCAGGGTGAAGTACGGCACTGGCTTGAAGTTCTCGATTTCGCGGTCACGCGCAACGACAAGGGCAAGCGTCGGCGTCTGCACCCGGCCAACGGCCAGCAGGGCACGCGAGCCGCCGCGTTGCGCCCGCAGCGTGTAGGCGCGGGTGAGGTTCATGCCGATGAGCCAGTCAGCACGCGCCCTGCCCTTCGCTGCCAGGCCCCAACCCGTATAGGTGTCGTTGGTCTTGAGGTTGCCCAGGGCACGCTTGACCGACACAACATCGCGGGCTGATGCCCAATAGCGAAGCACCGGCTTCTTGTTGCCGAAGTGCTCCAGCACCTCGTCAACCAGCAATTGCCCCTCGCGGTCGGGGTCGCCCGCGTTCACGATTTCGCTGGCCTCCTGGATCAGCTTGCGGATCACCGCAAGCTGCGCCTCGGCGTCGGGCTTGGGCCGCAGCAGCCAAGTGTTGGGGATGATGGGCAGCTCGTCGGTACGCCAAACCTTCTTGCCATTGGTGCCGCGTGGCACGTTGTCAGGCGTGTATTCGTCGGGCTCGGCCTGCTCCAGCATGTGGCCAAAGCACCAGGTCACTTTGACCTGGCCGCACTCGATGTATCCCTGACCCTTGCCGGTCTGACCCAGCACCTCGGCGATGCCGCGCGCAACGTCCGGTTTTTCTGCGATGAACAGGCGCATGTTGTCCTCACCTTACCAAGTGAAAACGGGGCGAATGACGCTCTGCACCTGAGCGACATTCACGGGGCCGAAGTAGCGGCCATCGAACGATGTGCTGCTCACGTCAGACATAAGCAGCAGCTCCAGATTGCCCAGCGTGTAGGTGGTGGCCTGGTAGGCGGGCATGGGTCGGCCAGCGCCGTCCTTCGGCAATGGCTTACTGAGGGGCAGCAAGTGGCCGTTGACGGTGAGGCCCTGCGGGCTCACGGTCACAACGTCCTCTTTCGCGGCTAAAACCCGCTTCATCAAGTTGCCGTAGCCGCCGGGGCAGTAGCCGGGGCCAAGGTAGCCGCGTGCC
>JBJTSJ010000300.1:0-2805 GCA_046076605.1 Tabrizicola sp. | reverse complement strand
CCAAAGCGGTGCGTCTCGAATTCGCGGGTGACCGAGTCAACCGTCTGACCTGAGCTTTCCATCTGGAACAGCGCCTGCACGGCGTAAAGCCGTGACGCCGATTTCATCTTGCGCTTTTCCGTCCGCTTGTCCGTCATGCCCGGAAACCGATCCCCTTGGATTTCCCGGCACATTTGCGCGAAAGAGCGATCAGGTGCAAGGCCGCCGCTGCGGCACCGCCGCCCTTGTTCTGCCCCGCGGGGTCGGCGCGGACCTCGGCCTGCGCGCGGTTTTCCACGGTGAGGATCCCGTTGCCGATGCAGGCGCCCTGCAGACCCAGAAGGCTGATCGCGCGGCTGGAATCATTGCAGACCGTGTCGTAATGCGTCGTCTCGCCCCGGATCACGCAGCCAAGCGCCACGTAGCCGTCATACTCCGCCAGCCGTTCCGCCATCGCGATGGCCGTGGGCACCTCCAGGGCACCCGGCACTTCCACCAGGTCGACCTCGGCCCCGCAGGCTGCGCCCACGGCACGGGCCCCGGCGACAAGGTTGTCGGCGATGTCCTTGTAGTAGGGGGCGACCACGATCAACAGCTTCACCGGCTTGTCGAAGCTGGGTAAGGGCAGCGTGTAGTGCGTCTCGGCGGTGGCCATGGGCCTTACTCCTTGATCGGGCGGGTGCCGGCGATGGTCAGGCCATAGGCGTCCAGACCGACAAAGCGCGGCGCGGCGGAATTCGTCACCAGCGTGATCGCCGACAAGCCCAGCGAGGACAGGATCTGCGCGCCGAGGCCATACTGGCGCAGCGTCTGCGGTGAATGTTCCCCGGGCGCGACCATCTTCATCGTCGTGTCGCGCAGAAGGACCACGACCCCGCGCCCCTCGCCCGCGATGATCCGCATGGCCGAAGGGAGTTCCCCGCCGCCGCCCACGCCCAGCACATCCTCCAACGGGTTCAGCGCATGGACCCGGACCAGCACCGGGCCTGGCGCCGACAGGTAGCCCTTCGACAGGACGATATGCTCATCGCCATGCGTTTCATCGGCATAGACCCGCATAAGCCAGTCGCCGCCATGGGCCGACTGCACCGCGCGGACGGCCTTTTCTGTGATCAGGTTGTCGTGGCGGCGGCGATAGGCGATCAGGTCGGAAATCGTGCCGATCTTCAGCCCGTGGCGCTGCGCGAAGGAAATCAGGTCGGGCAGCCGCGCCATGGTGCCGTCATCGTTCATGATCTCGCAGATCACGCCCGAGGGGTTCAACCCCGCGAGGCGGCTAACGTCCACTGCCGCCTCGGTGTGCCCCGCGCGGACCAGGACCCCCCCATCCCGTGCCTTCAGCGGGAAGATGTGGCCCGGCGTTGCGATGTCGGCGGCGCCCTTGGTCGGGTCGATGGCCACAGAAACCGTCCGCGCCCGGTCGGCGGCCGAAATCCCCGTCGTCACGCCTTCGCGCGCCTCGATCGACAGGGTGAAGGCGGTCTCGTGGCGGCTGGAGTTCTTCGGGCTCATCAACGGCAGCCCCAGCGCGTCGATCCGGGCGCCGGGCAGGGCCAGGCAGATCAGGCCCCGGCCATGCGTCGCCATGAAGTTGATCGCGCTTGGTGTGCACATCTGCGCCGGGATCACCAGGTCGCCCTCGTTCTCGCGGTCCTCATGGTCGACCAGGATGAACATCCGCCCGTTGCGGGCGTCTTCGATGATCTCCTCGGTCGAGGAGATGGCGTCAGCGAAATCGGACATGGGTCGTGGGCCTCACAAGCTCTCTCGGCCCATGTATCGCGGGGCGGGGGCAAAGGCCAGAGGTTCGGCGGTGCGCCCGTGCAAGGCTATCCCGCGCGGGCGGACAGAACCGCGATGCAGGCGACCTCTGCCAGTTGCTGCGACGCGCCAAGGATGTCGCCGGTCTGGCCCCCGATCCGGCGCAGCGCGGTGAAGGCCAGCCACAGGGTCACCCCAAGCGCGGCAAAGACCATCGGCACCGCGCCCCAGCCGGTCAGCACCCCGGCCAGAACCACCGCCAGCGCCAGCCCCACCATCGCAGTGGCCGGGCTGGGGCGGCCCGTGGCGTGGGAGAGACCCGTGCCCCGCGCATTGGGCAGCAGCGCCATGATCAGCGCCATCGGTGCCCGCGACAGCGCCCCGGCGGCGATCAGCGCGGGGACATAGCCGCCATGGACCAACAGCGCGGTCAGCGCCGACCAGCGGGCCAGCATCACCAGCACCAATGCCAGCACGCCGTAGCTGCCGACCCGGCTGTCCTTCATGATCTCCAGCCGCCTTTCGCGCGTCCAGCCGCCGAAAAGCCCGTCGGCGGTGTCGGACAGCCCGTCCTCATGCAGTCCCCCGGTCAGCATCGCGCCAAGCGCCAGGACCAGCGCGGCACTTACCCCCGGCGTGACCCCCAGCCATTGCAGGCCCGCGGCCAGCGTCGCCCCGATGGCGCCCAGCACCGCGCCGACCAGCGGCCAGGCCCAGGCCGAGGCCGCGCCCGTCCCCCGGTGGTTGGGCAACGGCAGGCGGGACAGTAGCGCAAAGGCCGACATCAGGTCATGGGGCAGCCGAAGGGCGATGTCGCGAAGCATGGTCAAAGCGGCTGTTCCCGGCTGGCGTTCGTGTCGCCTCTGGGGTAGCCCCAAGCCCGAGCAGGATCAATCCGGAGAAACCGATGCCCTTCCAGTCCCTTGCCGATATTCGCGCGATGCTTGCCCAGCTTCCGGCCCCCGATGCCGGGGCGATTGCGGCGGCCGAGGCTCGGAACGGCCAGCTGACCAAGCCGCCGGGGGCGCTCGGCCGGCTGGAGAAGCTGGCTATCTGGATGGCGGG
>JBJTSJ010000299.1:0-2513 GCA_046076605.1 Tabrizicola sp. | reverse complement strand
GGTGCGCTACAGCGCACCATCCGACTGTGCGCTGTAGCGCACCCTACGCTTGAATTGGCGGGGCGTGGGGTGCCGGGCGTTATGTGTTGTCCGGCGGCGGGGAGACGAAGATGTGGTCTCTGCCCATGGCGTCGGTGATGGTGACCTCGGCCATCGGGGGGACGGCGCCTTCGGCTCCCAGAGCCTCGGTAAGGCCGGTGAAAAGCTGGCGCAGGAGGTTGAGGTTCTCGATCACCCGGACGGAATAGCCGAAGCCGGGGCCGCAGTTCTCCAGTCGGCCGACGGGGGCGGTGGACCAGTTGGCGCGGCAGGTTGTGCCGTCGGCCAGCGTCAGGGTCAGGACCTCGGAGGACAGGCGGGCGGATTGGGGCACGGGGGGTTGGCCAAGGCTCGCGCAGCCGGCCAGCAGTCCGACGATCAGGAAACGGCGCATGGTCTTTCCTTTCACAGCGGCCAGATCAGCGGGATCAGGGCGCAGCTTACCAGCATGACGATGATGTTCAGCGGGATGCCGACGCGGGCGAAGTCCGAGAACTTGTAGCCCCCCGGCCCGTAGACCATCATGTTGGTCTGATACCCGACCGGCGTCGCGAAGGCGAGGGTGGCGGAGAACATCACGGCCACCACGAAGGGGCGGGTGTCGTGGCCAAGGGTCTCGGCCAGCTCGATGGCGACGGGGGTGTAGATCACCGCGACGGCGTTGTTCGACAGGAACTCGGTCAGGACAAGGCCGATGAGGTAGACCGACAGGATCAGCGCGAAGGGGCCGAGGGTGGCCATCCAGGGGGCGACAGCTTCGACGATCATCTCGACCGCGCCGGACTGGTCTAGGCCTTCGCCGACGGCGAGCATGGCGAAGATCATCGCCATCAGGCGGCCGTCGACGAAGGAAAAGGCCTCGTCGCTGTCGACGCATTTGGTGATGAGGATGCCTGCGACGGCGATGAGGGCGAGGGGCAGGATCGGGGCGACGTCGAGGGCGGAGAGGGTGATGATGAGGGCGAGGGCGGCCAGCGCGATAGGGGCCTTGGTGCGGCGGTAGGCCATGACGCGGGGGCGGTTCACGTCGAGAAGGTTCATGTCGGCGGCGAGGCGCTGGATGTCCTCGATGGTGCCTTCGAGGAGGAGCGTGTCGCCGACGCGCACGATCAGGTCGTCAAGCTGGCGGCCGATGTTCTGGTTGTGGCGGTGGACGGCCAGCACGTAGACCCCATAGCGGCGGCGCAGGCGCAGGTCGCCGAGGCGGTGGCCTTCCATCCGGCAGCCGGGTCCGATCAGGACCTCGACCGTCTCGGTGTTGACCGAGGAGAGCTTGTCGACGAGGTGGACGTCCTTCCTTTCGTGGAGGCCCATGAGTTCGGTCATCTCGGTCCGAAGGACAACGCGGTCGCCGGCCTGCAGCGTGACGGGGGCGAGGTCACGGCGGAGCGAGGCGTCGCCGCGGAGGACGTCGATGACCCGGACGCCGTCGCGCTTGAAGATGTCGATGTCCATCACGGGCTGGCCGATGAGGGTGGAGTCCTCGGGCACCGCGACCTCGGTGAAGAACTTCATCTTCCGCTTTTCGGAGAGGAGGACACCCATCGACTGGCGGTTGGGGAGAAGGCGGTCACCGAAGAGCATCAGGAACAGGCCGCCAGCTAGGGTGACCGCGATGCCGAGGGGGGCGATTTCGAAGAGGCCGAAGTGGTCCAGGCCGCGGTCAACGGCCACCCCGTCGACGAGGAGGTTGGTGGAGGTGCCGATCAGGGTGATCATGCCGCCGAGGACGGTCATGTAGGAGAGCGGGATCAGAAGCTTGGAAGGCGCGAGGTTGATCTTCATCGCCAGTTGCATGACGACCGGGATCATCAAGGCGACAAGCGGCGTGTTGTTCCTGACGGCCGACGCCATTGCGATGGAGCCGATCAGGACAACGACGGTCAGCCTGGGGCGATCGCCGGCATGGCGGGTGACTTCGGCCACGATGGCCTCGACCGCGCCGGTGCGGACAAGGCCACCCATCACCAGGAACATCATCGCGATGGTCCAGGGCGCGGGCTTGGAGAGGACCGAGGTCGCCTCTTTCACCGGCAGGATACCGAGGATCAGCATCAGGGCCGCGCCGCCGATGGCGGTCACTTCCACGGGCGTCCGTTCCAGGACGAAGAGGACGAACATCACCGCCAGGATGGCCAGGGCAACCCAGGGGGCGGCCTCGGCCGGGATCGAAATGCCGAACATCAGGTCCTCATCGTCTTTGCACGTTCGCGCGGCTGCACCAAGGCCACGCCTGCCAGCATCACCGCCAGCGCCAGCCAGACTGTCGCGCTGGGCCGTTCGCCCAGAAGCACCATCGCCCAGAGCATCCCTGCCGCCGTCACCAGGTAGCTTGACTGCGCCGCGAAGACCGACCCGGCGGTGGCGGCCAGCCAGACGTAGCTGGCGTAAAGAAGGGCATGCAGCGCCGAAGAGAGCGCCAGGGCCGCATCATCCCGGCCGAGGGGGAAGGGCCAATAGGCCTGGTCCAGCGC
>JBJTSJ010000298.1:0-5169 GCA_046076605.1 Tabrizicola sp. | reverse complement strand
ATCGTCGATGATCGTGACCCCGTTCACTTCGGCAACGCGGGTAAAGCGCCGGTTCACCCCGGCAAACCCGGCCAGCGCCTCGCGGATCTCGTCCTTCTTCATCCCCAGGTGCCGCGCCACCGCGACGGCGGACAGGGCGTTCGACACGTTGTGGTCGCCCGGCATCGGCAGGGTGCAGCCCTCGATCATGCCCCCCTCGCCCTGCAGGGCGATGTCGAAATGCGCCACGCCGTTCTCATAAGTCAGGTTCACCGCCCGAACGTCCGCCTGCGCGTTGAAGCCGAAGGTCACCACCCGGCGGTCCGTGACGCGCCCGACCAAGGCCTGCACCTCGGGATGATCCGTGCAGCAGACCGCCAACCCGTAGAACGGGATGTTCGACACGAAATCCAGGAACCCCTTCCGCAGATTGTCAAAGGTCCCCCAGTGCTCCATGTGCTCGGGGTCGATGTTCGTCACGATGGCGATGGTCGCGGGCAGCCGGTTGAAGGACCCGTCGGACTCGTCCGCCTCGACCACCATCCATTCCCCTGCCCCGGCCCGAGCATTCGAACCATAGGCATGGATCACGCCGCCGTTGATGACCGTCGGGTCGAACCCGCCCTTGTCCAGCAGCGTCGCCACCATCGTCGTCGTCGTTGTCTTGCCATGCGTCCCGGCAATCGCGATGTTCGACCGCATCCGCATCAGTTCGGCCAGCATCTCGGCCCGCCGCACCACCGGCAACTTCCGGCGGCGAGCCTCTTCCAGCTCCAGATTGCCCTTCTTGATCGCGCTGGAAATCACGACGACCGAAACCCCATCCCCGATGTTCTCGGCCTTCTGCCCCTCGAAGAACGTGGCCCCCAGCTTGACCAGCCGGTCGGTGATCTTCGACGCCTTCGCGTCCGACCCCTGCACCGCATAGCCCAAGGTCATCAGTACCTCGGCGATGCCCGACATCCCGATCCCGCCGATGCCGACGAAATGGATCGGCCCCAGCTCCAGCGGAAGTTTCGTTGCTGCGTTCATGTTGCGTCTCCGCCTAACTCTTCCACCAGCGCCACCAGCCGCGCCGTCGCGTCCGGCTTGCCCTCGCCCAAGGCCGCCCGCGCCATCGTCTCGGCCTTGTGGGGGTCCTCCAGGATCGCGGCGATGTGACCCGCGAGGGTCGCCGCGTCAAGCGCCTTCTCCTGCACCACGACCGCCGCCGCTGCGTCACTCAGCCCCTTCGCATTGGCCGTCTGATGGTCTCCGGTCGCCGCCGCAAAAGGGATCAGGATCGCGGGCCGCCCGATCACGCTGATGTCCGCCACCGAGGACGCACCCGACCGGCTGATGACCAACTGCGCCTCGGACAGCCTGCGCGGAATGTCCGCAAAGAACGGCGCTATCTCCGCCCTGACCCCCGCCGCCTCATAGGCCTCGGCGGCCCGCGCCCCATCCTCGTCCCGCGCCTGATGCGCCACCCGCAGGTTCGCGCGCAGCCCTTCCGGCAACAGCGCCACCGCCGCCGGGACCACGTCGGACAATATCCGCGCGCCCTGCGACCCGCCGATCACCACCAGGCTCATCGGATAGTCGCCCGGCGGGATATAGGGCGCCGAGGCGCGGTCCAGCACCGCCTGCCGCACCGGGTTGCCCGTGGCCTCGCCCGTCACGCCCGCAGGCAGGGCCGTCGGCCAGGTCCCGCAAGCCACCTTGTCGACCCGACGCGCGAACACCTGGTTCACCCGGCCCAGCACCCCGTTCTGCTCATGGATCATCCGCGGCCGCCGCAAGACCCAGGCCGCCGACAAGGCCGGGATCGAGGGGTAGCCCCCGAACCCCACCACCACCGCCGGCTTGTCGCGCATCTGGGTCATCAGCGCACCCAGCACACCGCCCAAGATGCGGAACGGCACCATCAGCTTCGCCGCCACCCCGCCCCGCGCAAAGGTCGCGCTCGCCACGCGCTCGATCTTCACCGCCTCGGGAAACCCGCCCGCATAGCGCGCGCCCCGGTCGTCGGTGGACAGCTTCACCCGCCAGCCCCGCGCCAGCATCGCCTCGGCCAGAGCCTGCGCGGGGAACATGTGCCCCCCCGTGCCCCCGGCCGCGATCAACAGAAGCTTGCCGCTCATCGTCCGGGACCCCCGGTGCGTCCAGGCACCTCCCTCTCCCCTCGGGGGAGAGGGCCGGGGGGAGGGGGAATGAGGCCCACGCCCGCCATCACCGCCCCCGCCGGAACACGTCGCTCATCTGCCCCCGCGGGCGTTCCCGCGTCAGCGCCAGCAGCATGCCCAGAGTGATCCCCGCCGCAATGACCGACGACCCGCCATAGGACACGAAGGGCAGCGTCATCCCCTTGGCGGGCAGAAGCCGCACCGCGACGCCCATGTTGATCATCGCCTGCACGCCGAAGATGCAGGCCAGCCCCGCACCCGCCAGCCGCGCAAACGGGTCGCGTTCCGGCAACAGCCGCCACAGCGACCGCACCACGATCACCCCGTAGACCGCCAGGATCAAGAGCACCAGGATCAGCCCGTATTCCTCGGCCGCCACCGCGATGATGAAGTCGGTATGCGCGTCCGGCAGCGACCACTTCACCTGCCCTTCGCCTACGCCCACCCCGAAGAACCCGCCCTCCTGGATCGCGTTCGCCGCGTATCCCAGCTGGGTCCGCGGGTCCACGTCCGGCGACAGAAACCCGTCGATCCGTCGCGCGAAGTGCTCGGACGATTCATAGAACACCAGCCCCGCCGCCGCGACGATCCCCCCCACGACCCCGATCAGCAGCATCGGAGCGCCGCCCACAAAATAGACCACCCCCCAGGCGAACAGGATCAGCGCCGACTGGCCGAAGTCCGGCTGAATCGCCAGGAACCCCACCACGACCAGCGTCAGCGCAAAGGAAATCGTCTTGCCCGGCGGCCCCGCCAGATCCTGCCCCGCCGCGATCAGCCAGGCCACCACCACGACGAACCCGGGCTTCAGGAACTCCGACGGCTGCACGCTCGCGAACCCGAAGGAAAACCACCTGACCGCACCCTTGCCGAAATCCGTCCCGAAGATCGGCAGCAGCATCAAGGCCAGCATCGACAGCGCAAAGCCCATGACCCCCAGCCGCCGCACCATGTCCGGCGGCATCATGGAAATCCCCAGCATCACCACCAGCGCCACCCCGCCAAAGAAGGCCTGGCGCTGCACGTAATAGAACGGCTCCAGCCCGTTGCGCGTGGCCAAAGGCACGCTCGCCGCCAGCCCCAAAAGAAGCCCGAACCCGAACAGCACGAAGACGCAGGTCAGCGTCCATTTGTCGATCGTGCGCCACCACCGTGGGATGACCGGCTCCGATACCCGCACGGGATTCGAGCCATAGACCATTTCAGTCATGGAAAACCGCCTGTTACGCCTGCTCTGCCTTCAAAAGCCCGGGTGTACCCCCCAGGTCTTCGCCAATCAGACTAGCGCCAAACGAATCACAAGGCCAGCGCGGAATGCACTCCGGTTGACGGTTCACCCCGCCGCCCCCTGCCCCCCCGCCCGTCCCGTAGGTCGGGGTTCACCCCGACGCCCTCTCCCCCGCCGCCCGCGCCTGGTTCAGCCGGAACAGCCGCGCCAGGATCTCGTCCTCCGACATCCCCTTCCGCCAGTCCTCCCCCCAGCCGTAAGTCTCCGCCACCGCCTGGTCCAAAGCGGCATGCGCATGGTCCAGCCAGGTCGGCCGCTGGTTATAAAGGTTGGTGAGCGTCCGCGTCTTCAGAACCGCCGCCGCCTTGTCGTCGACGGGGAGGAGACGGTCCGGATACCCCGCCACCACCTCCGGCACCCGTTTGATCAGGTCCGAGGGGTTCAACCAGTTCTCCCGCAGCTCATTGAGCCTCGCCGCCGCCGCCGCAATGGCCACGGCCCGTGGGTCCTGAGCATAGGCGCTGGCGGGGATGTCGGGGGTCAGGCCCGCGGGGAAGGGGAAGGTCTCGAAAGTGGTCGAGGGAGTATAGCGAGGGTCATTCCCCACGCCGAGGAAGGTCCCCATCCGCAGCGCCCAAAGCTCGTGGAACCGCGAGTGCAGGATGCCGAAGGTCGTGTCATCGTCGCGGGCGATGGCGACAGTGGCAGAATCAGGCAAGACGGATGAGTGCGCCCATCGGAAAAGCCGGTGTTTTGAAACGCGGGACGTTATGATGAAGCGCGAATGCTGCGCTAACGCGGCCCGCATTTTTGGCATGGCTTCGCCGTGAATCCACCAGCGATTCTTTCGTATTTCACGACGAAGAACGTCCCGGGTTGGCTTGACGTATTGAAGTACATGTTCAAAGGGCTTCTCAAACAGCACGGCTTCGTCGGCACTCATGCTTGCGCCGAAATCGATGATCCATCGGTCACTTGGTCTTCGCACAATGTCGCTACCGTTCATCCACGGCCTGACCACCTCAATATTCGACTTACCATTCGGATTCACCGGCGCGGAAAGCATGGCACGAGCCACTGATCCGTCCAAATCGAATGGTCCGTTCTTTTGGTCCCCAATGTAAGATGCAGCAAAATTCTCTTTAATGGGCAGGGCTTTCGTTAAGTTGGAAGCGGCAGATGACTCCAAGTCTGGATGAACCTCCGCGACGATCTCCCCATCCAGCTGCGCTTTCCCACCCTGCTCCTTATCAAAACACACCATCGACACCCGCACCGCCGCGCCGTCCACGGTCCAAGCCTCATCACCCCAGGCCTCGAAAATCCGTCCCCCGTCAACGATGGGCTTCAGCACCTCCCGGTTCGCCCCGCCCCTGATGGAGTTCGTCGACACCAGCCCCGCCCGCAAAAGCTTGCCCGCCTGCATCTGCTCCCAGGCCTTGGCGAACCAGTAGCAGACCAGGTCCGCCCCGCCCGGTACGCTGTCCCATGCCTTGCGCAGGGCGACCGTATACTCCTCGCCCAACTCCCGGATCATCTTCTTGTTGCCCAAAAACGGCGGGTTCCCCACTACCACGTCGGCCTTGGGCCACTCGGCCCGCGTGCCGTCCGCGTTCAGCACCGCGTCCCGGTTCTCGATGGTGTTCAGGCTCCGCAGGATCGGGTTCCGCGCGGGTTCAAACCCGTTGCGGCGCGACCACTGGATGTCGCCGATCCACACCGAGACCCGCGCCAGTTCCGCCGCATAGGGGTTCAGTTCGATCCCCAGCATGTTCTCCGGCCCCGTCCGCATCACCT
>JBJTSJ010000297.1:0-2599 GCA_046076605.1 Tabrizicola sp. | reverse complement strand
TCCACGGTGGACAAACTCTGGGATGCGTTTTGAATCAGTGGTTTGCGATTTTGTTAGAGGTTTCTTAAGACTTCGCGGGTTGGGGACGACTGCCAAATCGAGCGCGTTCCGCGCAAGTCTTTCGTCTCGCCGTTTCGTGTGAAGGACACGAAACGGCTCGGTGTGCTTCCGGCGGGGATATTTGGGCAAATGTGAAAGGGGAAGGCTCTACTTTAGAGCGCGGCGTGGGCGGTCAAGAGAAGGGGGAGAAGGCGGATGTCCTCGGCCATGTCCTTGCCATCCTCCAGCGACCAGCGGGTCGAGAGGGCGCAGTGGGCGGCGGCCCAGGCGAGGAGGCGGTCGGGCGGAAGGCCGAGGCCGCGCGAGACCTGCGCGGCCATGCGGTTGAGGCGGTCGGGGTCGAAGAGCCGCTTACCCAGGCCTTCGGGGTTGCGGAAGGCGTTGGCGGGTTCATAGGCGGGGTCACCCCAGACGCCCTTGGGGTCGATTGCCAGCCAGCCGCGCGGGCTGTTCAGGACGTTGTCGTGGTGCAGGTCGCCGTGGAGGGCCACGGGCGGGACTGGGTCGGCAATGAGCGTCCGGGCCAGTTGCGCGGCCTGGGCAAGGTCGCCGGTCAGGGTGGCCTCGGTCAGGGGCGCGAAGCGGGAGGCGAGGGGTTCAAGCCGTGCCGGGTCTGGCCGGGCGGCGTGGAGGGTCTGGATCACGTCGCAGAGGATGTTGGTCGCCTCGTCGTCGCGGCCTGACCGGGCGAGGTCGCCAAGGGAGGGGCCGGGGCAATGTTCCATCAGGATCGCGGGGCCGTGGAGGGCATGGACTGTCACGGCACCCTGTCCGGCAAGGGCCTGCAGGTAGGCGGCCCCGCGTGCCTCTTCGGTCTGGCCGGGGTGGAGGAGTTTCAGGACGGCGGTGTCGCCTTCCGGTTGGGTGACGGTCCAGAGGGTACTGGTCGCGGTCCGGGCCAGCGGGATCGGGTCGGACAGGCGAAAGCGGGCAAGGGCCTGGGCGAGGTCCATCTAGCGCCGCGCCGTCCAGGCGGCCATCAGACCGGCGGACGCGATCAGCGCCATTCCGGTGAAGCCCAAGGCGTCGGGCAGTTGGCTGAAGACCAGCCAGCCCAGCATCGTCGCAAAGGCAATGTGCATGTAGTTGGCCGGGGCGAGGGTCGAGGCCGGTGCTTCGCGGTAGGCGAGGGTGAAGATCAGGTGGCCGACGGTGGCTAGGGTGCCCAGGGCCAGCATGGTGGCGAAGTCGGTGGCGGTGGGCAGGGTCTCGGTTCCCAAGGCCAGCATCAGGGTCAGGAAGACCACGGCACCGACCAGGGCGGTGTGGAAGATCAGGGCCATCGTCGTCTCGGTCCGGGTCAGGACGCGGGTCAGGAGGTGGTAGCCGGTGGCGCAAATCACGTTGAACAGGGACAGCGCGACGCCCAGGCCGTCCAGGCCGCTGCCGGGGCGGACGATCAGGAGGACCCCGGCAAAGCCCAGGGCAGCAGCGGCCCAGCCGGTGCGGCTGATGGTTTCGCGCAGGAGGACTGCCCCCGCGATCATCAGCACAAGGGGCGTGATGCTGACGATTGCCACCGTCTCGGCCAGTGGCATGGCCTTCAGCGCCATCAGCATCGATATTGACCCTATGGCCAGGAAGGCCCCGCGCAGGAGGACCAGTCCGGTCCGATGGGTGCGCCAGAGGGCGGGGCCGTGGCGGGGGAGCATGACGGCGCTGATGAGGCCGAGGTTCACGGTGTAGCGAACGGCGAGGACCATCGTCACGGGGTAAAGCATGGCGAGGTGCTTGCCCAAGGTGTCGGCGATGGCAAAAAGGAGGACCGCCAGGACCACCAGTGCCACGCCTTTCAGGGGATTGCCTTCGGGGTGCATCGGGTCCTCTCAGGTCGCCGCCGCTGTGCGGGCGCGCCAGGCGGCGAGGAGGCCGGAGATGGCGATCAGCGCCATGCCGGTGAAGCCGAGCGCGTCGGGAAGCTGCTGGAAGACGAGCCAGCCGAGGAGCGTCGCGAAGGCGATGTGCATGTAGTTGACGGGGGCGAGGGTGGAGGCGGGGGCTTCCCGGTAGGCGGTCGTCAGGAGGAGGTGCCCCACGGTCGCGCAGGTGCCGTAGATCAGGATCAGGCCGGTGTCCGGCAGAGTGGGCATCGTCTCGCCGCCGATGACCAAGGTCGCAGTGACGGAGAGGACGGAGCCGACGAGGGCGGTGTGGAAGAGGAGCGCCATCGTCGTCTCGGTCCGGGTCAGGATGCGGGTGAGGAGGTGGTAGCCGGTGCCGAGGGTGGCGTTGATCAGGCAAAGCGTGACGCCCCAGGGGTCGAGGCCGCTGCCGGGGCGGGCGATGAGGAGGACGCCCATGAAGCCAAGCGCGGCGCAGAGCCATCCGAGGGGGCTGACTTTCTCGCCCAAGATCGGGCCGGAGGCGAGCATCAGGAGGACGGGGGTGATGTAGATGATCGCCACCGTCTCGGCCACCGGCATCACGCGGAGGGAGAGGAGCATGGTGAGAGTGGCGACGGCGAGGAGGAGGCCGCGGAGGAGGACGAGGCCGGTGCGGTTGGTGGCCCAGACGGCGCTGCGGTGGCGGGGCCACATGG
>JBJTSJ010000296.1:0-5315 GCA_046076605.1 Tabrizicola sp. | reverse complement strand
AGCACGCGGGTTAACACCGGCCGGGCGCGGCTTCCGCCCGAGGCTTGTTCCTCGTGGATCTCGAGGCAGCCCGCCGATTTCAGGGCCTGCGACTGGGGCAGGGGTGTCTGATCCTCGGTCGAGACGCGCGCGTAGCCGATCAGATGCATCAAAACAGGCCATTTGCAGTTTCATACACCACCAATAAACGACCGTTTGTAAGCGGATGCAAGGGCGCTCTTTGCGGTGCTGTCCATCGGAAAGCCCTTGGTTTCCTGAGGCTGACATGGTCAGAGAGGTCTCGCAGGCCACCACGCGCGCGTGCCACATACAAGTGTGTCGAGGCACCCCAACAAAACCCTTGGGTAAAATGCAAAATGTACGTATTTTGCACATATGAAGCCTCCAACATATGTCTTGCAAGGTGTTTTCGACGAACCTCCCATCGCCGTTGGAGAGGTCGATGAGACGTCAGACGACGATCTGTGGTTCCTGCCCGCTCTAATCGAAGACGAGACCGACGATCTGCCGCCAGGGCCAAGAGCGGAGCAGCGCGAGGCCGCGGTTCCAGATGACTGGCGCAGGGCAGAGGCGGGCCATGCCGCGCGCCTCGCCCGCGTCGCGGGTCGGCTTGGAGCGCTGGATGAACGGCTAAAGCGCGGACCAGAGGGGTGGCGGCACAGGCTGGCCCTGATCGAGGCAGCCGACCTGAGTTGGTTAGCCGGGGATCGGGTCGCGCCGGATAGGTTGGCGCTGTGGATCTCCATGCGCCTTTCGGGAGTCCAAGACGACACGGCGGCCCTCGCGCGCGTCGGTTGGGCGGTGCGGCGGTTGACAGGCGGCCCGGGGCCAGAGCTGGACTTGGCCGCCTTCCTGGATCGCCGTGACCGTGAGAACATGGAGCATCAGGTCGAGCCTTTCGCAGATCGTGCTGGCAGTTGGCTCGATCTCATGGAGCGAGCCTCCGTTCTGCATCCGATCACCCGGGCGGGCATGGGATTTCATCTCTGGAGCCTGGCCGGTCTTGGGCAATACGGCGACCAGGTGGAAGCCGCGGTGACGGCCGCCCGGATCGCTGCGGGTGACGGGAGCGGCGCAATCTTCGCGCCACTGGCGATGGGCGGGGCAGGAGGGCTGCGCGCCGGTGGTCCACCGACCGTCCGGCTGGCGCGCTGGCTTGACGGGATGGAGACCGCCTGCCTGACCGCGATGCGACAGCTCGACGATATCGAGGCTTGGGCCGCGCGGGCTGAGG
Organism: Tabrizicola sp.; assembly: GCA_046076605.1. Taxonomy (GTDB): domain Bacteria; phylum Pseudomonadota; class Alphaproteobacteria; order Rhodobacterales; family Rhodobacteraceae; genus Tabrizicola. Next base: position 4,081 of record JBJTSJ010000296.1, on the reverse strand, counting down.
CCGAGATGACCCGACTTTCGGGCAGGACGCCCCCGGCATTGCGCGCCGTGCTGACCGAATGGCCGCTTGTCTCTGCGCCGATGGCCGAGGCCCTGACTGGCGCCAGCCGCGCCGCCGTTCAGCGCAGCCTTGCCTGGATGGAAGCGCGGGGTCTGATCCGCGAGGTGACGGGACAGGGGCGGTTCAGGATGTGGAAGGCGACGAACTGACGGCCGCAGTGACCTGCTGCACGACCTTCCGGTCTGCCGCTTCGTTACTCGGGCGTTCCCCGTCTGCGAACAGATTTGGGAAAAGGCGCTCCCGGTAGTCGAGAGGAAACGCGAGCCGCACGGGCGTCTTCGGCGAGGCGGATGAAAGGTATCCTGCCGCAGTAAGCTTGCTCAGCGCGTTGCGCGCCGTGCGCTCGGACGTCTTGAGTACGATCTGCGCCTCGCCGCGTTCGAGTGTCCCATAACGAAGGACCGCCGAGATGAGGTCGGGCGCGCGCTTGTCGTCGATCGTGTCTTCGACCAGGCGACGGTAGCGTTTCTCCAGACCACCAAGGTCAAAGAGTTTCGCCGAAAAGGTGATCTGATCCAGCGTCACATTGAGGAACCATTCGCAATAGGTCTTCAGGGCTGCCTCGGACAGATTGCCTCGCCCGTCGCGATCGCCGCGACGGGGGGTATCGGCCATGTCCATCATGCGCTTGTATTCGCCACGGTCCGTCAGTCCGCGTGCCAGGCCGCGCGAGACGGACCACAAACCTTGGCCGCCGATCCCAGCTTCGAGCGCCATCGCATGCGACATTAGCCGGCTGACCCGCCCGTTCCCATCAGGAAACGGGTGGATGTAGTTGAGCCGGTGGTGCGCCGAGGCGATGGCGATGATCCGCCCGCTTGCCGAGCGGGCCGCGATCTGAAACCGCCTGTCGAAGTGATCCATGAAGGCTGCGACCCGACCCGAGGAGGGAGATGGCGACCGACAGCGACTTCGCTGTCACCCTCCTGCCGCATGCGGCCCGGAATGATCGGCTCGATCGTACCATCTGGGTGTTCGATGCGCCTGAACTCGTCGGGCATTTCCTCGTAGAATGCCTTGTGTACCCAGGTGAGGAAAGCGACGGAGGTAGGCCGGGGCAGCGAGCCTTCCCGATGCATCTTGTCGATCGAGCGCTGGACGATGACATGGGCTCGGGCTTCGAGCGCAAGCGGGCGCGTCTCGGCCTCAAGCTCGGCCCCGGCGAGGGCGCGTGTTGTGCCCTTCGATGAGATTTGAGTAGTAGCAGTTCATCACCCTGACCAGGTCCGCCAGTTCGACCGCGCTGTCCGGTTGAAGTCCCTGACCAAGCTTCGCCGCCTCGCGCTGGATCTCCACAGACAGGTCTGCGAGACTGGCAGGTATGTGCTCCTCGAAGAAGCAAGGTTCGATCCTGCCGGGAGTTTCTAGCATTTCTTGCCGATCTTGTGTCTTCGGAAACCTGAATGATGTCTATCACTTTACATCAAGTAGGCCAAGCTCTTGCCGATGTACGTTACCGATCATCGATACCGAAGTCTCAACCCGGATGCGGCATGGAGCAAAATCGGGAATGGCACACACCAGCATCAACGTGCGATCTCGCCCGCAAGTACAGCTCTTCCATGAACGGCGAGGGGTCTGTTGCGTTAGCGCATCTGAGTCAGGGAATGGCTGGGTTAAGGTCTTCACGCGGCGTTCCGGAATAGGTTCTAACAAAGGCGATTTCGTTGTCGACGCCTTTGGTCGCGCCTTCGAACTCTGCCTTTCTGATCGCGCGGAATGTTTCAATGCCCTTGAGCGTTGCCTTGGCGGAAGCGAGGTCTCGGAAACCGCGCATCGGGCGGAGCAGCCGCTTGAGGGCGGCATGGTCGCTCTCGATGCGGTTGTTCAGATGCTTCCTCGTCACGTGGCGAATGGCGTCCTCCGGACCGAGGCGTTCATTGATCTCGCCAATCACCTTGACATAGGTCGGTGCCTTGTCGGTGATGATCGTCAGGGGCTGGTAAAGACGCACCGTCTCCCTCGCCTGGCGCAGGAAAGCCCCTGCAGCCTTGCCATCCCGCCGCGCCGTCAGGCGGAAGTCGATGAGCTGCCCGAATTGATTGACTGCGCGCCAGAGATAGCACCCGCGACCGTTCACCCGAATGTAGGTCTCGTCCACGTGCCAAGTCAGGCCGCGCCACGAGCGATGGCGGCTCAGGGCGCGCTTGCGAATCTCGGGGCCGAACTAGCGCACCCAGCGATAGATCGTCGCCGCGTCCACCGTGATCCCCCGTTCGGCCAGCATGTCGCGCACGTCGCGGTAGGACAGCGGGTAGCGGCAGTACCAACGCACCGCCAACAAGATCACGTCCTTCGGAAACCGGTGCCCGCGGAACGGATCACGACGCGCCATCAAACAACCCTCCACCCCGTCTCGCCAACACCAATTGCCCGGGACGCAGCGCTAACGCAACAGATCCCTCCAAAGAGCTTTCCCTATCTCTTGAATGACTTGCTGATCGCGTTCCATTATGGAAGTCCTGTCGGAGTGTTGTAGATCGTCCTAGTCCGCTCTACCCCATTGATCGAGTAGCTGACCTGAAACAGGTCTGGCCTTGCGTTCCCTCCTGCATAGACGGGCTGGATGTTGACCTTTACGTCCTTTCCCGTCTCCAGCGCATCAAGCCATTCCTGCTCCAGTCGATACCATTGGCCGCCAGCACCGTTCAGCGCCTTGTCCATCGGCACGAGATTGACTGCTTCGCCGGCGCCGCCGAATACTGCCGCGATCAGGTGACCGCCGCAATCATCAGGTTGGCGGCATTCACCGCCGGCGATGCGTTGCCGGTAGTTGTTCTGGTTCTGTCGCAAACTTCTGTCTTCCTGCTTGAGGACGATTATGGCAGCGTTGTCAGAGGGCTAGCCAGGTTGGATCGAAGAGGCTTTTGAAGTGATCGAGTTCAGGGGTGTGCATTTTCCGAAGGCAGTCATCCTTCACGCCGTGTTCTTCTATGTCCGCTATGCGGTCTCCTATCGCGATCTTGAGGAGATTCTTGCCGAGCGTGGGGTTCGAGTTGACCATGCCACGCTGAACCGCTGGGTGGTGAAATATGCCCCGTTAGTCGCGGCCGAAGCCCAGGCCAGAAAACGGACAACGGCTCGGTCGTGGCGGATGGACGAAACCTACATCAGGGTGAAGGGCCGGTGGACCTATCTCTATCGGGCCGTTGACCGAGACGGCCAGAGCCTTGATTTCTTGCTTTGCGAGCGTCGCGATCTGGCCGCGGCACGGCGCTTCTTCCGGCGCGCCATCGCCACCAACGGGCTGCCCGACAGGGTGGTGATCGACAAGAGCGGCGCCAATCTGGCAGGCCTTCAGACAGTGAATGCCGTCCTCAAGTTCACCGGGGCAGGCAAGACAATCGAAGTTCTGCAGGTAAAGTACCTCAACAACATCCTCGAGCAGGATCACCGCTTCATCAAGCGGATCACCTGCCCGATGCGAGGCTTCAAGGCTTTCCATTACGCAGCCGCAACCATCGCTGGGATCGAAGCCGCCCACATGATCCGCAAGGGCCAGATCCCGGCAAACGGCATGTCTGCCTTCCAGCAGTTCGCCGCTCTCGCAGCATAGTCATGTCCGCAAATCGGCGTTTGCTAACCCAACATCATCGTTGCGACAGAACCCAGGATTTCGAGGCCCGCCTGCGCGAGGCCTGGGAGGCCCGTCAGGCGCGCCTCGCCGAGGCCGGCGGCGCGCCCGACGCTGCGCTCTCCCTCGACCCGGTGCAGTCCCTCGCGGACCGCCTCCGCGAGGCCGCCGCCAGCATGTCACCCGTCGCCTTCCTCAGGCAGGGCGCTCAGCTTAAAGGCGCTATCGAAGAACAGCGCGATCAGCGCGACGCCGAAGTCCTCAAAGCCGAAATCGCGGCCGAGACGAAGGCCTTCGAAGAACGCCTCAGAGACAAACCCCAAAGTAACCATCCGGCGTAGGCCGCAGTTATGCGGCTTTGACGATCGGACCGCGATGCCAGTTCCATGGGAGCAGTTCCGTTAGGCGTGACACGGGGATATCCGGCAGTCGTGCAAGAACATCAGC
>JBJTSJ010000295.1:0-6691 GCA_046076605.1 Tabrizicola sp. | reverse complement strand
GGGATTTTCGAACCGGATGCTGGATATGGCGGCCCGAATGGGATGAATGTCCACGGTGGACAAACGCTGCGATACCAGCGATTCCAAGGATTTGATCGAAAACGTTAGGGATTTGGAAAGGTTTGGTTTTCCGGACCTCGGGGGCGCTCGTCGGTCACTTCGTCTCTCCTCGCTGGGCGGCGGGGAGGGGCTGCAAAAGGTGGCTCGTCGGTGACTTCGTCCCTCCTCGCGAGGCGGGGTTAGAGCGCCTTGGTGAAGAGGATCCATTCGCTGGCGTTGACTTGCCAGTCTTCCTTGACCACTGGGCGGCGGGCCACTTCGGTGAAGCCACGGGCGCGGTAGAGGCGGAGGGCGTCCTGGTGAGTGTCCTCGGCGATCAGGCTGATGGTGGCGCGGCCCGCAGCGCGCGTCACCTCTTCGGCCTTGGCCAGAAGCGCCGAGCCAAGCCCCTTGCCGCGATGGTCTGGATAGGTCGCCAGCACGTTCAGATACCAGGAGCCGGGAGCCATGTTCTCCAACTCGATGAGCGGCACGAACAGGGGCTGGGTGTCGGGGGCAATCGGTTCCGGCTCCAGCGCCGCTGGATAGCCGAGGAGGCAGGCCGCGACCTGGCCATCGACCTCGGCAAGCCAGGCATTGCGATAGGAAAAATTCCCGGTCTCGCGCGCGGCACGTTCGCGGCCCAAGGCCATGGGGTCGCCCTCTGGACCGACCGACTTTTTCCAGAAATGCAGCGGCAGGTCATCGGCGGCCATGTTGATGAAGCGGACCAGATGGTCGGCGTCTGAGGCCTTGGCGGCGCGGATCAGCATGAGGCTTCCCTTTCTGTCTGACACGCGTTGAACCAGCGCCGTCCCGCGCACGCAAGGCGAAAACCGACAGCTTGTGGCCGGTTCCGGCGCTTGTCAGCCTGTCTTTGCAGACCTACGAAGGATCAACGACAGGGAGAGAGGCCATGACCGACACTGTTTTCCGTTTCCCCGCCCCGGGGCCCGAACCGATGGTCACCGATCTTGAAGGCTGGGTGAAGACCGAAGGCACGCCTTCGATGAAGACCTGGGTCCAGCACACATCTGCCGACGGCAGCGTGATCAGCGGCACCTGGGACGCGACCGTGGGCAGCTGGCACGCGAGTTACAAGTTCTACGAATTCGTCCACCTGATCGAGGGACAGATTACCATTACACCGGACGGCGGCAGCCCGGTTATCCTGCGTCCGGGCGATGCCTTCGTGGTGGAGCCGACCTTCAAGGGCACGTGGAAAATTGAAAAGCCGGTCCGCAAGCACTTCTGCATCAAGCTGAAGTAGTCAGGTCCAGACCGGCGTTGACGGCTTTGGTTGGCTGGCGCCCGCAAACAGCGGCGTCAGGTTCTTCGGCGCGTATTTCGCCTTCTTGCGCGACTTGACCATGTCTTCGGGCGAGGTGAACCCGTCCTTGCCAAAACGTTCGACCACGCTCCAATGCAGCTTTTCGTTGATCGTTTTCAGGGCTTTGCCATTTGGCCCCTGCGGACGGTAAAGCCTTTCGAATGGGGTGACCGGGATGTCTGTTTCGCAGATCCGGCGGATCGTGGGTGTCAGGCGGTCCTTTGCCGACCAGCCCTCGCGCGAGTCATGCGTGGGGGCAAGGACGTCCAGCGCTGCCTTCGTAGGCAAAAGGCCGGGCGTCGTCTCGTCGACCTGCAAGCCTGCTTTCTTGGCCCGGTCGATCATCCACAAAAGCGGGATATCGGCAAGCGTGCGGTCGCTGTAGCCGCCGCCGACGTCCGAATGGCAACCCGCGAACCAGACCTGTTCGATGGTCGAGCCGGGAGGGGCCTCTCCGGTCCAGAGCGTGGGGACGAATTCGTCGCGCTATTCGTCGATCGCCAGCGCATGGACGCCGTGCTTGACGATGCGCGAGGGCGAGGTGTCGTGGAAGCCGTGGATCACGCCCGAGATCTCGCCCAGTACGCCCACAGGGATGCCAAGCGCGCCCACGGTGTCCCAGACGCCAAGGAAATTCACGGTGATGTCCTCATGCGTCTCGATCTTGCGCTTGGCGTAGCGCTTCACGAAGTCCTGCGGCGAGCGCTTCTTGAAGTCGCGGTAGTAGCTCCAGGCGGTGGAGAGGTAGCCAAGGCTTTGCCGTTTCAACAGCCCCGCCGAGCCGAGGAGGCCGGTCAGCGACCGTGCGGCAAAGGCGCCGCGTGAGAAGCCGAAAAGGAAGATCTCATCCGCCGGGACGTCGTTGCCATTTTCGTCCTTGTGGGCGGGCACGTAGTTCTGGGCCAGGAACAGGTAGGCCGATCGGATGATGTCCTCGGTCCCCACGCCGGTGGCACCTGCGACGAGACGCTCGATCTGGCTGCCGCTGGTGCCGACGCCCCGCAGGTAAAGGCAGAACTGCGGGACGCCATCTGCCCCGGAATTGGCGCGGATGGCGCGGGACAGGCGGACGACGTTGGTCTCGGCCCGTTCGGTGTCGGCGGCGTTCCAGGTGCCGTCAAGGCAGATGACAAGGCGTTTGTGCATGGTGAAATCCTTTGGCTGAAATGACGTCATAGACCCGCGAAAATGCTGGCCTTAAGCGGCTGAATGCTGCGCCCGGCTTACCTATCTGTCAACGCTCTGCCGTCAGCGTTGCGTCAATCCAGCCCGTCGTCGGGGATGTTCAGCACGGTCCCGCAGGCCTTGCAGTGCACGGCGTCATGGTCATGGCGGCGAAGGCCGCAGGTGGGGCAGGGGAAATGCGCCTTGGGCGGGCGCAGGACGACCTGCACCAGCCGCAGGAAGAGGCTGATGCCGAAAATCATGATGGCGACGGACAGAAGCTTGCCCGTGTTGCCGACCAGGGTGACGTCGCCGAAGCCCGTGGTCGAAAGCGTGGTCACGGTGAAATAGAGCGCGTCCACGTAGTTGGTGATCTTGTCGTTCACGCTTGCTTGCGTCTGGTAGACCAGCGACGTCATCGCGAAGATGAAGATCAGAAGGTTCAGGCCCGCGCGGATCGTCGTCTCGTGCCTCCGGAAGCCCGGGATGTCGTCGCGCAGCTGGTCCAGCGTCTGCGGCGAATGGAAGACGCGGTACAGGCGCAGGACGCGCAGGAAGGCCAGCCCCTCGCCCCAGATCGGGAACAGAAGCGACAGGATCACCAGCAGGTCGGCGACGCCCCAGAAGCTGACGAGGTCCTTCATCGGGCGGCGCGAGAGGGTGAGCCGGGCCATGAAGTCGGCCAGGAAGACGCAGCCGATGGCGATGTCGATGCGGATGTGGTGGTCCCCGCGTTCCAGGAAGGACGAAGCGATGAGCCAGGCGACGGTCAGGAGGTCGAAGGCCAGAAGCGCATAGCGGAAGCGGTCTCCGGTCGGGCCGGCGCCTTCGTAGAGGCTGCGGAGGCGAGAGCGGAGGGGGCTGTCGGTCATGCGTGTCCTGCAGGGGCATGTTTCTGCTAGACTAGCCGGGGTGGAGGGGCCTGTCAGGGGGGAAAGCGGGCGCGGCCCTCCCGGTCGGGGAGGACCGCGCCGGGTTTCAGTGGTCGGCCTTCGACGCGGCGGCCTTGATCGCGTCGGTCTGGTCCTCGGTGCCGTTGAAGAAGGCGTTCAGGATCACGGCGGTGATCGAGGCGAGGAGGATGCCGCTTTCGATCAGCGGGTGGATGTCGTGCGGCATCCACTGCTTGAAGTTGGGGGCGACGAGCGGGATCATCCCCATGCCGATCGAGACCGCGACGATGAAGAGGTTGTTGCGGTTCTTGGCGAAGTCCACGCCCGCAAGGATGCGGATGCCGGTGGCCGCGACCATGCCGAACATGACAAGGCCCGCTCCGCCCAGGACCATGGTGGGGACGGATTCCACAAGGGCGCCCATCTTGGGGACAAGGCCGAGGACGATCAGGATCAGGCCCCCTGCGACGCAGACAAAGCGGCTGCGGACCCCCGTGACCCCGACGAGGCCAACGTTCTGGCTGAAGGAGGTGTAGGGGAAGGTGTTGAAGATCCCGCCGATCAGGGTGCCAAGGCCGTCGGTCCGGAGGCCTGCGGACAGCATGGGACGCGTGACGGGCTTGCCGGTCATGTCGCCCAAAGCCAGGAACATGCCGGTGGATTCGATCATGACGACGATCATGACGAGGGTCATGGTCACGATCATCACGAGGTCGAAGGTTGGCATCCCGAAGTGGAAGGGCGTGATCAGGCCGAACCAGCTGGCGTCCGCGACCTTGGCGAAGGTCATCTTGCCAAGGGCCACGGCGATAACGGCTCCGATGATGATGCCGAGGAGAACCGAGATGTTGGCGACGAACCCCTTGGCGAAGCGGGCGATCAGGAGGATCGAGATCAGCACGATGGCCGAGATGCCGATGTTGCCCAGGGGCGCATAGGCCTCGTTCATCATCGTGGCAGCGGGGGCGAATTTCGCCGGCAGCTCGGGGACGCCGGTGACGGTGCCGGCGGCGGCGCCCTCGGTCACGGCCTTCAGCCAGTCGGCATGGGCCGGGTCGACGATCATCGGCGCGGTGGGGCCGACGGGGTTGCCGAAGATCCAGTTGATGCCGATCCGCATGAGGCTGACGCCGATCACCAGGATGATCGTGCCGGTGACGACGGGCGGGAAAAAGCGCAGCATCCGGCTGACCAAGGGCGCGATGACGATCGAGATCACCCCGGCGGCGATGATCGCGCCGAAGATCGCGCGGGCGCCTTCAGGGCCGCCGTTCGCATTGGCCATTGCGACCATCGGGCCCACGGCGGCAAAGGTCACGCCCATCATGACGGGCAGCTTGATCCCGAACCACTGGGTCGCGCCCATGGACTGGATCAGCGTGACCAGACCGCAGACGAAAAGGTCGGCCGAGATCAGGAAGGCGACATCCGCCGGTTCCAGTTTAAGCGCCCGCCCGACGATCAGGGGGACGGCGACGGCGCCGGCGTACATGACAAGGACATGCTGGAGGCCAAGCGTAAACAGCTTTGGCGGCGGCAGGACTTCGTCCACGGGATGCGTGGTCATTGGTGGTTTCCTCTTCCCTTGGGGCTGTTCCTATTCGCGCCGTCTGCGGAGGGCCCCAGCCTCACGCTCCGGTTAGTGCGCCTTCAGGGCGCGAGGACCGTCCAGGTTTGGCTGTAACGGTGTTCTTCAAGGTTCGGCGTGGTCCCGATCCGGTCGACCACGGCGAAGAGGCCGGGGGCGGACAGGGGGGTGAGGACGCCATGCCAGGTGCCCCGGTGCAGGTTGATGCCCTGCGCGCCGTTGGTCAGGAAGGCCTGCGGGGTGGCCTGCGGCCCGGTGGCGACGATCACCAGGAAAGGGTCGGCGGTCATGGGGAGGAAGGCCTGAGACCCCTCGGGGTGGCGCTCGATCAGGTCGAACGTGTAGGGGAACGTGCGGGGCTCGGCCTGGAAGATCGAGATGCCCGCACGGGCATCGCCGAAGTCCAGCGTGGCGCGGTCGTGGTGGCGGCGGCAGAGGCCTGCGTTGATAAGGCGGAAGTCGCCCGTCGCGTCAAGGACATCGCCGAAGGGGGCGAAGGCGTCCTGGGTCAGGGGCTGGGCAACGATCTGGCGCATCTGGTCCCGCTTCCGCTAGGTTCCTTGGCATAGCTTGACGCCCGACACCTGTCATTGCCTAGTATCGCTTGGTTTTTTGGAAGGAGTTTCAAGCTGTCCCGATCCCGTCGCCTGTTGGAACTGATCCAGGTGCTGCGGCGGCACCGCTTTCCGGTCACGGCCGGGGCGCTGGCCGCAGAGCTGGGGGTGTCGACCCGGACGCTGTATCGCGACATCGAGACTTTGCGGGCGGAAGGCGCGCCGATCGACGGGGAGGCGGGGCTTGGCTATGTGCTGCGGCCGGGGTTCCTGTTGCCGCCCTTGATGTTTTCCGAGGATGAGATCGAGGCCCTGGCGCTGGGCCTGCGCTGGGTGGTGGACCGGACCGACGGCGTGATGGCTCTGGCAGCGCGGGATGCCTTGGGCAAGATCTCGGCCGTCCTGCCGCAGGACATGGCGGCGGTGGCGGAAGGGTCGGGTCTTCTTCTGCCGCCGGGCGCGCTGGTGCAGGGGGCCGAGGCGCGGCTGCCCGAGTTGCGCCGCGCGATTCGGGCCGAGCGGAAGGTGGCCATCGCCTATGCCGACAAGACGGGGCGCGAGACGGAACGGGTGATCTGGCCCTTTGCGCTCGCGTTCTTCGAGGCGGTGCGGGTGGTGGCGGCCTGGTGCGAGCTGCGGCAGGAGTTCCGCGCCTTCCGGGCCGACCGGATCACCTGGCTGGAGGTGAGCGAGACGCGGTATCCCCGCCGCCGCCACGCGCTGATGCAGGAATGGAAGCGGATCGAGCGGGTGCCGGGGTCCGTGCAGGCTGCTGACAGAAACTGACACTTGGGCAGCCTAGACCCTGGGCATCGGCCAATGACGGCCCTTGCTTGAGGAGAAAGCCATGACACCCTTCACCATTCTTTATGTCGCAAACGTCCGGACCAGCGCGCAGTTCTATGCTGACCGGCTGGGCTTGGCCGTGGCCGACGAAAGCCCCGGCTTTGCCATGCTGCCCCTGCCGGGCGGCGCGATGCTGGGCCTGTGGGTCAAAGGCGGCGTCGATCCGGCCCCCACGGGCGGGGCGGGGGCTTCAGAGCTGGCGTTCACGGTCGAGGGGGCCGATAGGCTGCGGGCGATGCATGCCGACTGGGTCGCGAAGGGCGTGCCGATGCTGAAT
>JBJTSJ010000294.1:0-7702 GCA_046076605.1 Tabrizicola sp. | reverse complement strand
GTTTTTACACAGCCTCGGCCTTATCCTGCCGGCCCTTTCGACATTCGTTTTGCCGATCACCCTTGGGATCCTGATCGCGCTGTTCCTGGTGCAGCGTCGGGGTACTGCAAGCGTGGCGGCCCTGTTCGGGCCGATCTGTGTCGTCTGGTTCCTTGCTCTTGCCGGGTTGGGCCTGTGGCATATCGCGGATGAGCCGTCCGTCCTTGCCGCGTTCAATCCGGTCTGGGGACTGTCGTTCCTTTTGCACCACACTGGCGTGGCCTTCGTCGTGCTGGGCGCAGTCTTCCTTGCTGTGACCGGGGGCGAGGCGCTGTATGCCGACCTTGGGCATTTCGGCCGGAAGCCGATCATGCTTGCCTGGTTTGCTTTGGTTCTGCCGTCCTTGGTGCTGAATTATCTGGGGCAGGGAGCGATGGTGCTGGCACATCCGGATCTGGCCGAAAACTCGTTCTTTGCGATGTCGTCCGACACGCTGCTTCCCGCCCTTGTCGTGCTGGCGACAGCTGCCACGGTCATCGCAAGCCAGGCCGTGATCACCGGGGCGTTTTCCATGGCGCGCGGGGCGATCCAGCTGGGCTTCCTGCCCCGGCTACGGATCGTGCATACGGCAGAGGGGCAAAGCGGTCAGATCTACATCGGGGCAATTAACTGGTTGCTTCTTTGGGGCGTGCTTTGGCTGGTCCTGTCGTTCGGTTCGTCCAGTGCGCTAGCCTCGGCCTATGGCATCGCGGTGACGGGAACGATGGTGCTGACCACGATTCTCGGAGCGATATACCTCGTGCGTTCAGGACGGTTGCGCGCGCCATTGGCCGTGCTGGCCATGGCGCCGATCCTGGTGGTGGAGTTGGTGTTCTTGGCATCGAACGTGGTGAAGATCGGTGACGGCGGCTATGTGCCGGTGGTGGTCGCGGTGGTCGTGGGGTTTCTGATGTGGGCCTGGTGGCGCGGGACGCAGGCTGTGAAGGGGCGGGTGGCGAAGATGGCGATCCGGGTCGACAGTTTCGTGCGGATGATGCGGAATTCGTCGGTGAACGTGATCCCGGGGACGGCCTTCTTCCTGACCGGCGACCCGGAGGTGGTGCCCTCGGCCCTTCTGCACAACATCAAGCACAACCGGGTTCTGCATGAGCAGACGGTGCTGCTGACGGTCGAGACGCTGCGGGTGCCCTATGCCACAGCCGACGAACGGGCGACGGTCGAGCCGCTGGGGGGATGTTTCGTGCGGGTGATCCTGCGGTTCGGCTTCATGGAGACGCCGAACGTAAGCCGGGCGATGGCGCATGCGCGGGCGGCGGGTCTGAAGTTCGATGTTATGGCCTCGACCTTCTTCCTGGGCCGGCGCCGGGCGGTGGCGACCGGAACGGGGGTGGAGCTGGTCATGGACAAGGTCTATGTCGCCCTCAGCCGGATGGCGGCGGACCCGACCGACTTCTACCACCTGCCGCGCGACCGGGTCGTCGAACTGGGCGAACGGGTGGCCATCTGACGCGATCTGACATTCGCGTGAACCCCTTGACACGAAGCTTTGTGCGCGACGGAGGGACCCACACCTGTCGTTAAGCGTTTGGTGCTAGATAGCCCTTGCATGGGGGTGGCGGTTACTTTAGGTTATCGCCTTCCCGGGGGCGCTGACGCACCGGGCAAATGAGGGGGCATGATGAGCACCTACACGAACCTACCCGCACCGAGCCCGGAACAGGGCTTGAACCGGTATCTGCAGGAAATCCGCAAGTTTCCTCTGCTGGAGCCGGAAGAGGAATACATGCTGGCCAAGCGTTGGGTCGATCACCAGGACAGCGGGGCCGCGCACAAGATGGTCACCAGCCACCTGCGCCTGGCCGCCAAGATCGCCATGGGCTATCGCGGATATGGCCTGCCGCAGGCCGAGGTGATCTCGGAAGCTAACGTCGGCATGATGCAGGCGGTCAAGCGCTTTGACCCGGAAAAGGGCTTCCGCCTCGCGACGTATGCGATGTGGTGGATCCGCGCCTCGATCCAGGAATACATCCTGCGGTCGTGGAGCCTGGTGAAGCTGGGCACGACCAGCGCCCAGAAAAAGCTGTTCTTCAACCTGCGCAAGGCCAAGGCCAAGGTCGGCGCGCTGGAAGAGGGCGACCTGCGGCCCGAGAACGTGGCGCAGATCGCCAAGGACCTGTCGGTGACCGAGGAAGAGGTCATCGACATGAACCGCCGCCTGTCGGGGTCGGATGCGTCGCTGAACGCGACCGTGGGTTCGGACGGGGAAAGTGCGACCCAGTGGCAGGACTGGCTGGAGGATGAAGACTCCGACCAGGCCGAGGCCTATGAGGAAAAGGACGAGCTGGACGCCCGCCGCGCCCTGCTGGTGCAGGCGATGTCGGTCCTGAACGACCGCGAGAAGGACGTGCTGATGCAGCGTCGGCTGGCCGATGATCCGGTCACGCTGGAAGAGCTGTCGGAAAGCTATGGCGTCAGCCGCGAGCGCATCCGCCAGATCGAGGTCCGCGCCTTCGAGAAGCTGCAGGCCAAGATGCGCGAACTGGCCAAGGGCAAGGGGATGGCGATCCCGGCCTGAGGCAGCGACGGCTAGCCGACTTGCCGCAGGAAATCGCCAATGCGGGCCATGATATCCTGGTCATGGCCCACCCAGACGTGACCACCTTCAGGCAGGATCAGCACCTCTGCGCCGGGCACTGTCGCAGCGATATGTCGTGCCGCAGCCGCAGTTCCGAAGCGGTCATCCTCGACCGAGATCGCAAGGGTCGGGGCGGTGATCCGGTCCAGCGGAAAATCCGGTGGGGCGGCAGCCCAGCGGGCATCGTTCAAGAGACCCTCGTACTTCAGACTGACCGGCAGGATGCCATGCAGGATCGCGGATACGCGGTTCTGTTCTTCGGGTGCGGCGACGTCCACCAGATCCGGGTCGGTTGCCAAGAGCGTCGCGATCATCTGGCGTCGTGCCAGACGGATGCCGGCCCAGACCAGGGCATCTGACCGAAGGCCGTGCTTTATGATCCAGGCGGCAAGCGGAGCGGGGGGCGGTGGCGCCGGACGGCCCGGGACATAGGTTGCGGGAACGATCGGCACCAATGCCCGGGTCCGGTCGGGATGGCGCACAGCAAACGCCAGCGCCGGGATGGCCCCGGCCGACCCGCCGAGAACGGGAACCCGGTCCAGACCCAGGCTGTCCATGAGGTCTGCCAACGCATCGGCCTGGGCATCGGGTCCTGGATCGGCGGGAAAGGTGGTGCCCAGATAGCCGAACCGTGACGGGGCAATCACCCGGAAGCCCTGTTGGATCAGGCGTCGGGCGAAGAGAAGTCCCTGGTCAAAACCACCCCCGGTGCCATGGATCATCAGGACAGGCGGGCCCTCTCCGACATCGGAATATTCCTGCGACCCGAAGCGACTTGGGGCCCGGAGAGAGGGACCTGCGGCGGCAATTGCGGCCCGGGCGTCATGCAGGACCCGGCGGTAATCCCAGACCGCCGCGCCGGTTCCGGCGGCGATCACGGCGGCTGTCCCGAGTTTCAAGAGATTTCTGCGCCGCATCCCGTCTCTCCTGTCCACGGAACAGAAGACGTCGGGTTGGGTCCGGCGTCCTTGACCGAGGTCAATCCAGCGTCATGTCGCGTGTGTGACCTCATTCGGCATTGCCCCGACCGCGATCAAGAGCTACGAGCCTTCCCACAACGGAGACATCCGATGCGCATGATCGACACGTTCCTCAAGCCGATGCACCCCGAGGGGTGGAAGTTCGTTCCCGTCTTCGCGGCGGTGACGCTGGTCCTTTGGTGGATCTGGGACCCGCTGGGCTGGCTGGGCCTGGGCCTCACGGTCTGGTGCTATTACTTCTTCCGCGACCCCAAACGATCTGTTCCCGAAAACGCGGGGTTGCTGGTCAGCCCGGCCGATGGCGTGGTCAGCCTGATTGAACGCGCGGTGCCACCGACAGAGCTGGGGCTGGGCTCCGAGGCTCTGGTGCGGGTTTCCGTTTTCATGTCGGTCTTCAACTGCCATGTGAACCGCGCGCCCATCGCGGGCAGGGTGACGGCCGTGGCCTACCGGCCGGGCAAGTTCTTCAACGCTTCGCTCGACAAGGCGTCCGAGGAGAATGAGCGCAACGCACTGGCGATCGAAATGGCGGATGGTCGCAAGATCGCCGTGGTGCAGATCGCGGGCCTGGTGGCGCGGCGGATCATGTGCTGGAAGCAACCGGGCGAGATGGTGCGGACGGGGGAACGCTTCGGCCTGATCCGGTTCGGCAGCCGTCTGGACGTCTACCTTCCCGAAGGCGTGCATCCTCAGGTCGCGCTGGGCCAGACCATGGTGGCCGGAGAAACGGTCATCGCTTTCATCGGGCAGGACGCCCCGGCCCGCGCCGCGCGGGTGGAGTAAGGCATGGCGCGCAAGCCCTCTGACGCCCCGCGTGAGCTCTTGCTGCTGAAGCTGTTGCCGAACTTCGTGTCGATCCTGGCTTTATGTTCGGGGCTGACGGCGATCCGCTACGCGATTGCTGGCAATTTCACCCTGGCGGTCCTGCTGATCGGGGTCGCGGCGGCGCTGGATGGCGTCGATGGACGGCTGGCGCGGATGCTGAAATCGGAAAGCGCGATCGGGGCGGAACTGGACAGCCTGTGCGACTTCGTCAACTTCGGGGTGACACCGGCGCTGGTCCTGTACCTGTGGGGCCTGCGGCCGGAAACCAGCCTGGGCTGGATCGCGGTCCTGGTCTACGCGGTCTGCTGCATGCTGCGACTGGCGCGGTTCAACGTGGGCTCCAAGGTCGCGGTTGGCGAAGCGGCAGAGAAGACCGTGTTCATCGGGGTGCCCTCGCCAGCCGGGGCGCTTTTGGTGCTGTCGCCGCTGTACCTGGAATTCGCCACCGGCCGCGCCCTGCAGGTGCATCCGGTGATCGTTGCGGCCTGGATGGTGGGCATCGGTGCCCTGATGATCAGCCGGGTGCGGACGCCGTCCCTGAAGCGGATCACGATTGCCACCGACCATGCGCGCTATGTGCTGGTGGCGGCGGTGATGGTCGTGGCGGCGGTTCTGACCTACCCCTGGGTGACGCTTCTGGCCTTGTGCCTGGCCTATCTGGCCGGGGTCCTGTGGCTGGGGTTGCGCAGCCTGCGGGAGCCGCCGGTCGGCTGATTTCCCGCAGCGGTTGCAGCTTTCGCTTGCATTCCCGTGATCCGGCGGCACTCTCGCCGTTTCGGAAATTTTAAGAGAATCATATGCATGCAAGTAGAGGCCATCCAGAAATCCTATCGCCGCTGGGCCCCGGTCTATGACCTGACCTTCGGGCGGATCACCCAGGGTGGCCGGGTCCTTGCGGCAGAGCATGTGAACGCCCAGGGCGGTGTCGTGCTGGAGGTGGGGATCGGTACCGGGCTGGCGCTGGACTTCTATGCGCCCGACGTGCGGATTACCGGGATCGACCTGTCGGCCGAGATGCTGCGCGAGGCGCAGGTACGGGCGCAGAAGCGGGGGTTGAAGAACCTGGCCGGGCTATACGAGATGGACGCGCGCGCGCTGGCCTTCCCGGATGCCAGTTTTGACCATGTCGCGGCCATGCATATCATGTCGGTGGTGCCCGAGCCGGAGCGGGTTCTGGACGAGATGGCCCGCGTGGTCCGCCCCGGGGGCTCGGTGATGATTGCCAACCATTTCGCGGGCCGGGCCGAGGGCTGGTCCTTTGTCGAAAGGCTGGCCGCACCTCTGGCGAACCTGCTGGGCTGGCATTCGGATTTTGACATCGGTCGGGTGATGGGTCACCCCAAGCTGCGACTGGAGGAGAGCCGCCAGGTGCGGCCCTTCGGGCTGATGACCTTCCTGCGCTTCCGACGGGTTGAAGGTTGAGCCAAAACCTGACCTATTGCGCGAAAGCCTTGGGGAGGATGCGATGAAACCAGTTAGATGGGGTGTTTTGGGTGCGGCCCGTTTCGCGCGGGAACACATGGCGCCTGCGATCCATGCCGCCGAAGGGGCGGAGCTGGTGGCCCTGGCGACTTCGGACCCGGCGAAGGCAGCGGGTTTCCAGGCCTTCTGCCCATCGCTGACCGTGCATTCAAGCTATGGGGCGCTGCTGGCCGATCCCGGCGTGGATGCGGTCTACATCCCGCTGCCCAACCACATGCATGTCGAGTGGACGCTGAAATGCCTGGCGGCGGGCAAGCATGTGCTGACCGAAAAGCCGATCGCCCTGAAGGCGCGCGAGATCGACCAGATCATCGCGGCGCGGGACCGCACGAAGCTTCTGGCGGCCGAGGCCTACATGATCGTGCACCATCCGCAATGGCAGCGCGCGAAGGAGTGGTTCGAGGCGGGCGAGATCGGGGAGCTGGTCCATGCCGACGTGGCCTTCAGCTTCAACCTGACCGATGACAGCAACATCCGGATGCGGCCGGAAACCGGCGGTGGGTCCTTGCGCGACATCGGGGTCTACACCTTCGGCTCGATGCGCTTTGTCACCGGGGCGGAGCCCGTCGACATCTCGGCCCGCATCCACCGCGACAACGGCGTGGACACCTTCGCCCAGGTCGCCGCCACGATGGAGGGGCCGCGTGGCCGTTTCACCTATGGCTCGATGACCTCGATGCGGATGTACAACCGGCAGGTGGCGACCTTCCAGGGGACGAAGGGGATGATCCGGCTGGAGGGCGGGCCGTTCAACGCCAACGTCAATGACCTGGCCGAGGTGGAGCTGCACCAGAACGGCAACCGGGTCACAGTGGAACGCTTCCCGACCGCGAACCACTACAAGCTTCAGGTCGAGGCCTTTGGGCGCAGCGTGCGCGAGGGCGCGGCCTATCCCTGCCCGTTGGAATTCGTTCGGGGCACGCAGGCGATGATGGACCGAGTCTACGACGTGGCCGTGGAAATCTGATACTTCGGCGTCTCTCCCCGCCGCATCACGACGTGGAGAAGATGTCGAACGAGGAGGGGTCCGGGGGTTTTCCCGGGCCGCGCCCAAGCCTAGATGACAGTGAACGCTTACCGGAGATTGCCATGACCCTGCACCTGCCCAAGCCCGTGTTCGACGCCAATGCCAGCGGGGGCGGGTTCGGGGACCTGCCGGATTGGGACCTGACCGACCTTTATCCGTCTGCCGATGGCCCGGAGTTTGCAGCCGACATGGCCGAACTGGAACGCGCCTGCGCGGCCTTTGCGCAGAGCTACGAGGGGCGGCTTGGCCGTCAGGATGCCGCGGGGCTTCTGGCCTGCGTGCAGGAGTATGAACGGATCGAGGTGATCGCCGGGCGGCTGATGTCCTATGCGGGGCTGCGCTACTATCAGAACACCATCGACCCGGAACGCGCCCAGTTCATGGGCAACGCGCAGGACAAGGTAACGACGGCCACCACGCCGTTGGTGTTCTTCAGTCTGGAGTTCAACCGGCTGGACGATGACCACCTGGCGCGTCTGATGGCCGCAAATGCCGACCTTGCGCGCTACAAGCCCGTCTTCGACCGGATGCGCGCGATGCGACCGCACCAGCTGTCGGACGAGCTGGAGCGGTTCCTGCACGACGAAAGCGTCGTCGGTGCCAGCGCCTGGAACAAGCTGTTCGACGAGACGATGGCGGGCCTGATGTTCACCGTGGAAGGGGAGGCCGAAGAGCTGAACCTGGAAGCCACGCTGAACCTGCTGACCGACACCAACCGCGCCCGGCGCGAGGCGGCGGCGAAGGCGCTGGCCGAGGTGTTCGGGAAGAACATCA
>JBJTSJ010000293.1:0-2769 GCA_046076605.1 Tabrizicola sp. | reverse complement strand
GCGCGGGTGTCGGCCGCGATGTGGGGGGTGACCGTGACCCTGGGGTGTGACCAGTAGGGGTGGTCCTGCGGAAGGGGTTCGACGCGGAAGACGTCCAGGGTGGCGTGGCCGATGTGGCCAGCATCCAGCGCGGCGAGGAGGGCGCCGTCGTCGATCAGCGCGCCGCGGCCGGGGTTCAGGATCACCGCTCCCTGCGGGAGGAGGGCGAGGCGGTCGGCATTCAGAAGGTTCTCGGTCTCCGCCGTCTTGGGCAGGAGGGTGACGAGGATCTGCGCGGTGGAAAGGGCTTTCCGCAACCCGTGTTCGCCGTGCAGTTGGCCGGGTTTCTCGGTCCGGCTCCAGCCGGTCACAGGGAAGTTGAGGGCGCGGAGGGCCTCGGCGCAGGCGGAGCCGAGGGCGCCCATGCCGAGGATCGTGACGGGGCGTTCGCGGGCCAAGGGCGGGCAGGTCGGGTCCCAGAGGTGGGACGGGTTCACGATCTGGCGGTCCATGCCGAGGTGGTGGCGGAGGGTGTGGCCCACCACCCACTCCACCATCCCCTCGGTGAGGCCTGGGTCGACCATCCGGCACAGGGGCTGGGTCAGGGTCGGGTTGCCCACGATCCGCTCTACCCCCGCCCAGAGGTTCAGGACGGCCTTCGTCCGGGTGTAGGGGGTGAAGTCCTGCAGGGGCGAGGCGGGGGCGTAGACGATGTAGTCGACCTCCTGCGGCGGGGCTTCCAGGGTGATGCGGGCGTCGAGGCCAGCCTCGGCCAGGGCGGCGGGGAGGGCGTCCTGGTATTCCGGCCAGAGGGCGGGGGCGGCGAAGAGGATGAGGGGCATGGGTCGGTCCAGGGCTGTCCACGGTGGACAGGATTTCGGGGCAAGGGATTTCAACAGGTTGGGCGCGGGCGTTAGGGTCTTGTCAAGGTCTTCCCGCGCGCGGGTGGTTTGCCGGGCGCAGGAGTTTTTGGAAACTCCGGTCCGATTTCCTTGAAGAAATCGGCGCTACTGCCCGGCCGTCAGGGCTGCGTTCACGGCAAGGGCCAGGATGCAGGTGTTGTAGAAGAAGCTTGCCACACCATGCAGCAGAACCGCCCGGCGCATCTGGCGCGTCGCCACCTCGACGTCGGAAACCTGGGCGGTCATGCCGATCGTGAAGCTTGCATACAGGAAATCCCAGGCGTCGGGATCCTCTTTGCCCGGAAACGCAAACCCAGCGACAGGGCTGCGGTAGTGCAGATGTGCGTAGTGAAAGCCCGCCAGCACATGGATCGTCGCCCAACCCAGGGGCAGGCTGATCAAGGCCGCGAGGCGTGCGGTCAGGCTGCTGCCTTCGGCGTTCATGACCAGGAAGATCGCGGTGACACTGGCCAGGGCCGCTGTCAGAGCCAGAAGCAGGATCAGTGGCAGGCCTTCGTCCTCGACTTCGGCATGGCGGCGCAAGTCGTCCGGTTGCAGTTTGCCCGCAAGGATCAGCATCAGGCCCAGGTACAACAGGAAAAACGCATTCACCCCGGCCAGAAGACTGAAGACCCCGGGGACGCCAAGGGCCCAACCGGCCAGACCGACACCTGCCCCGGCCGCGAAGGACACCAGAAAGCGCAGGTGACGGGTCAGAAGGCCGCTCACGGTCCTGGCCTATCTTGGGCGGTGGACATGGGCGCTTTGCACCAGGCCAAAGCCCACCAAGAGCACCATCATCGCCGAGCCGCCGTAGGACAGGAGGGGCAACGGCACGCCCACGACGGGGGCCATGCCCATCACCATCGACAGATTCACCGCGATGTAGAAGAAGAAGTTCGCCGCCACCCCGATGATGAGAAGCGCCGAGAACCGATCTCGGTTCTGGAACGCGGCGACCAGGCAGAAGCCGATGATCAGCGCATAAAGCGCCAAGAGTGAAAACGCGCCGATGAAGCCGAATTCCTCGGCCAGCGTGGTGAAGATGAAGTCGGTGTGCTTTTCCGGCAGGAAGTTCAGGCGGCTTTGTGTGCCCTGCATGAAGCCCTTGCCGGACCACCCTCCCGAGCCCAGCGCGATCTTCGCCTGGATGATGTTGTACCCCGCGCCCAGCGGGTCGGCTGACGGATCAAGGAAGGTGTCGATCCGCTTGTACTGGTAATCATGCAGGAACTGCCAGGGCGTGCCGCGCAGGGTGAAGACGCCCACGATCACGCTGACCCCCAGCGCGACGACCGCGCCGAAATACCAAAGCGAGACCCCCGCAGCGAACATCACCGTCGCCCCCGCCAGCAGCAGCATCAGCGAGGTGCCGAGGTTCGGCTGCATCAGGACC
Source organism: Tabrizicola sp. (assembly GCA_046076605.1). Classification (GTDB taxonomy): domain Bacteria; phylum Pseudomonadota; class Alphaproteobacteria; order Rhodobacterales; family Rhodobacteraceae; genus Tabrizicola. The sequence continues at coordinate 492 of JBJTSJ010000293.1, read as the reverse complement.
AGCACCGTGGGCGCCACGATCATCAGGACCGGCAACAGAACATACATCGGGCGCGAGACAAGCTTGGGGTCGAGCCAGTCGTAATAGACCGCCAGCAGCATCACGAGGGTGAACTTCATCATCTCGGACGGCTGCAGGCGGATGAACCCCAGGTCGATCCAGCGCTGCGCGCCCATGCCCACGGCACCGAAGAATTCCACCACCAGCAGCAAGAGGAAGGCGACGATATAGGCCACCCCGGACATCGAGCGCCAGAACCAGATCGGGATCATCGCGACGATGAACATCAGGACCATGCCGACGCCAAACCGCTCCATCTGCGGCCGGGCCCAAAGGTCGAGGTTCCCGCCGGCGATGGAATACAGCATCAGGAACCCGACCGAGGCGACGGCGGTCACCAGCAGCACCAGGGGCCAGTTCAGGTACAGGATCTTCCTGATCCCGGTGGGTGCAAACTTGACGCGGTATTCGAGAAAACTCATCGGCGCCTCA
>JBJTSJ010000292.1:0-2778 GCA_046076605.1 Tabrizicola sp. | reverse complement strand
GGCTGGTGGGGGCCGGGGCTGGTGGGCCTCAGCTATGAGGGCCTGCCGTGGTTCACCGGTGCGGCGGTGCTGCTGGGCGCCGCGCCACGGTTTGAGAATGTGATGATCGCCGCCCTTTATGCTTTCGGCGCGCATGGGATCATGACGTTGAATGATTTCAAGGCGCTGGAGGGCGACCGGCAGCATGGCGTGCGGTCCCTGCCAGTAGTGCTGGGGCCGGAAGTGGCCGCGAAGATCGCCTGCACGGTGATGGGCATGGCACAGCTTCTGGTCGTGGCTTTGCTGGTCATCTGGGGCAAGCCCTGGCATGCGCTGGCGGTGCTGGCGGTGCTGTTGGCGCAGGTCGCTGCGATGCGGGTCCTTTTCCGCGATCCGAAGGGCAAGGCGCCTTGGTACAACGGGACCGGTGTGGTGCTCTATGTCACCGGCATGATGATTTCCGCCTTTGCGATCAGGGGGTTGGCATGACCTTATCCTGGGTTCAGATCGTCCGGCTTGGCCTGGTGCAGCTGTGCATCGGGGCAGTGGTGGTGCTGACGACCTCCACCCTGAACCGGCTGATGGTGGTGGAACTTGCGCTGCCCGCGATGCTGTCGGGGGCGCTCGTGGCGCTGCATTCCTTTGTGCAGATCACCCGGCCGAGCTGGGGGTTCCTGTCGGACGCGCAGGGCAACCGGACGCGGTTCATCATTGGCGGGATGGTTTGCCTTTCCGCCGGGGCGGCCTTGGCGTCGTGGATGGTGGCGCTGGGGATTGCGGGGCATGGGATCGGGCTTGCGGGGTCGGTCTTCGCCTATGTGCTGATCGGGATGGGGGCGGGTGCCTCGGGGACCTCGCTGCTGGCGCTGCTGGCGTCCGGATGCGCGCCGTCGCGGCGGGCGGCGGCGGCGACGATCACCTGGTTGATGATGATCTTCGGGATTGCGGTGACCTCGGGGGTCATCGGGGCGATGCTGGACCCCTACAGCCCGGCGCGGCTAATGGCGATTGTCGCGGTGGTGACGGTGGGGGCGGTGGTGCTGACCTCGGTGGCGATCTGGGGGATCGAGCGGCGGGTCATTCCGGAGCGGTTGCCGGATGAGACCCCGCTGCGGCAGGGGCTGGCGGAGGTCTGGGCGGAGCGGCGGACGCGGGTGTTCACGCTGTTCGTCTTCCTGTCGATGACGGCCTTCTTCCTGCAGGAGCTGATCCTGGAGCCCTATGCAGGGCTGGTGTTTGCCTATTCTCCGGGTGCCTCGACGAGCCTGTCGGGCGCGCAGCATGGCGGGATGTTCATCGGCATGCTGGCGGTCGGGATCGCGGTATCGGGGCTGAAGATCGGGTCCTTGCGGGCCTGGGTCACGGGCGGGTGCCTTGGGTCGGCGCTGATGCTGGCGGTCATTGCGGCGTTGGGGCAGATGCAGATCGGGCTTCTGACACCTGCGGTGGCGGTACTGGGGGTATTCTCAGGCATGTTCGCCATCGCCTCGATCGGGGCGATGATGCAGCTGGCGGGGCAGGGCCGGGCGGGGCGCGAGGGGACGCGGATGGGCGTCTGGGGGGCTTCTCAGGCCATAGCGCAGGGGCTGGGCGGGTTTGCCGGTGCGGCGCTGGTCGATGCGCTGCGGCTGTCGGAGTCGACGGCGAATGCCTTCGGGATGGTGTTTGCTCTGGAAGCTTTGTTGTTCGTGGCGGCCGGAGTGATGGCCTGGAAGATCATCGACGGGGGCCGGTTGCGTGCTCCTGAAGCCCAGCTTGTACCGGGAGAATGAGCATGTATGACGCATTCGTGGTGGGCGGCGGGCCTTCGGGCGCGACGGCGGCAGAGGACCTGGCGCGCGCCGGGTACAAGGTCGCGCTTCTGGACCGGGACGGGCGGATCAAGCCTTGTGGGGGGGCGATACCTCCCCGGGCGATCAAGGATTTCGACATTCCGGACCATCTGGTGGTGGCGAAGATCAGGACGGCGCGGATGATCTCGCCCACGGGGCGGGCCGTGGATATCCACATCGAGGGTGGCTATGTCGGCATGGTCGACCGCGAGGATTTCGACGAGTTCCTGCGGGATCGTGCTCGGATGGTGGGCGCGGACCGGCTGACCGGCACCTTCCTGCGGGTGGAGCGGGATGCTGCCGGCACTCACGTTGTCTGGCGCGAGAAGGCGTCGGGGCAGGAGCAGCGGTCCTTGTGCAGGGTGGTGATCGGCGCGGATGGGGCGAAGTCCGGGGTCGCGCGGGCCGAAGTGCCGGGCGGGGACAAGATCCCTTACGTCATTGCCTATCATGAGATCATCAAGGCCCCGGCGGCCAATGCGGCCTATGACCCGGTGCGGTGTGATGTGGTGTATGACGGGCAGATTTCGCCGGACTTCTACGGCTGGGTCTTTCCGCATGGCGACAAGGCCTCGGTCGGGATGGGCACCGAGGATGGCTCGGTGGACCTGAAGAAGGCTACGGCGGATTTGCGGGAGATGTCCGGGCTGACGGGATGTGAGACGATCCGGCGGGAGGGCGCTCCGATCCCGTTGAAGCCGTTGGACCGTTGGGACAATGGCAAGGACGTGGTGCTGGCCGGGGATGCGGCGGGGGTTGTCGCGCCATCCTCGGGCGAGGGGATTTACTACGCGATGGCGGGGGGGCGGGCGGCGGCTACGGCGGCTCAGGCGTTCCTGCGGACCGGGAAGGCGTCCGAGCTGAAGATGGCCCGGAAGATGTTCCTGAAGGAGCATGGCACCGTGTTCAAGGTCTTGCGGTCGATGCAGAACGCGTACTATCGCAGCGACGACCGGCGCGAGCGGTT
>JBJTSJ010000291.1:0-7293 GCA_046076605.1 Tabrizicola sp. | reverse complement strand
TCATCGAGACGCTGGTGCAGTCCGACCTTGCGCGCCCTCGGGTCTGCGTGACGTTCTCGGAGGATCTGGTGGCATCCGGGCAGGACTATTCCACCTTCGTCCAGCTGACCGAACCGGGCCTTGTGGTGGAAAACGGCGGCTGGCGGCAGCTGTGCGTGGCGGGGATGGAGCATGGCAAGCGCTATGCGGTCACCTTCCGCGAAGGGCTTCCGGCGGCGGATGGCCAGACCATGGCCAAGTCGTTCGAGATCAGCCAGTACATCCGCGACCGCTCGCCGGGGGTGAAGTTCCCGGGGCGGGGCTATGTGCTGCCGAAGGCAGGTGATCCCGCGCTGCCGGTCGTGACGGTGAACACCGAAAAGCTGGACCTGACTCTGTACCGGGTGACCGACCGGAACCTGCTTCGGTCGATCCAGGACTACTATTTCGGTGCGCCGATCAACGTCTATTCCGAGGAGTATTTCGCCGACACGGTGGGCGAGGAGCTGTGGACCGGCGAAGCCAAGGTGGCGCAGGAGGTGAACAAGGATGTCACCACTCGCCTTCCCCTGGGCGAGGCGCTGGAAGGGCTGTCCGCAGGCATCTACGCGCTGAAGGCCGAAGTGCCGGGCGTGGACCCCTATACCATCCCGCCGGGCTGGCAGTGGTTCGTGATCTCGGACCTTGGGGTCACCACGATGTCGGGGGTGGACGGTCTGCATGTCTTTGTCCGATCACTGGGCACGGCGGGGGCCAAGCCAGGGGTGACGGTTGAGCTTCTGAACCGCGCCAACACGGTTTTGGGCACGGCCACGACCGACGATCAGGGCTATGCCCGGTTCGATGCCGGTCTGACGCGCGGCACGGGCGGGTCTGCCCCGGCGATGGTGGTGGTGAAAGAGGCAGACACCGATATCGCATTCCTGTCGCTGACCGATCCGGAGTTCGACCTGTCCGACCGAGGGGTCGAGGGCCGCGAGGCGGCTCCGCCCGTCGATGTGTTCGTGACGACCGACCGGGGCGCTTACCGCGCCGGTGAGACAGTCTATGTCACGGCCCTTGCGCGGGACCCGGAACAGAAGGCGGTCGAGGGTCTGCCGCTGACGGCTATCCTGAGCCGTCCGGATGGCGTCGAATATTCGCGCCAGCTGGTCGAGGATCAGGGCGCGGGCGGACATGTGTTCAGCCTCCCCATTGCAGGCAGCGCCCCACGCGGCGTCTGGCGGCTGGAGATGTATGCCGACCTTGAAGCCCCGGCGCTGACCTCGAAGACCTTCCTGGTCGAGGATTTCCTGCCGGAACGCATCGACTTTGACCTGTCCATGGCCGATGCGCCGCTGGCGCTGGGGTCCGAGCCTGTCGATCTGAACATCGCCGCGCGCTACCTGTTCGGCGCGCCGGGCGCTGGGCTGGCCATCGAGGGCGAAGTGCTGTTGCGCGCCGCCGACGGGCTGGCGAAGTTCCCGGGCTATGTCTTCGGGCGTCACGATCAGGCCTTCAGCGCGCAGATGTCGTCGCTGGACGGCGGCGAGACGGATGAGGCGGGGAATGCCGTCCTGCCGGTCTACCTGCCGCAGGTCGAAGACCCGTTCCGCCCGCTGGAGGCGAAGATCACCGTGCGCGTCGCCGAGGGCTCGGGCCGTCCGGTCGAACGGTCGCTCACCAAGGCGCTGTCGCCTGCCGATCCGATGATCGGGATCAAGCCGCTGTTCGACGGTGTCACCGCCGAGGGCGGGCAGGCGCGGTTCCAGCTGATCGCGGTTGGCGCGGGCGAGGCGCTGGTCGACCTGCCGGTGCACTGGAAGGTCTCTCGCGTCGAGTACGATTATCAGTGGTACCAAAGCTACGGCAACTGGAACTGGGAGCCGGTGGTCAGCCGCGAGATGGTGATGGAGGGCGATGCGACGTTGGGGTCTGCCCCGGTGGAGATTGCCGCCGATGTGGACTGGGGCACTTACGAGATCGTCGTGGAACGCCGGGATGGCGGGAAGTCGGCCAGCTCGATGGAGTTCTATGCGGGCTGGTATGCGCCTGCGGATGCCTCCGCCACGCCCGACACGCTGGAACTGTCCCTGGACAAACCGGCCTACAAGCCGGGCGAGACGGCGACGCTGCGGATCGTGCCGCGTGCGGCGGGAACGGCGCTGGTAACGGTACTGTCCAACCGGTTGGTCGCCATGCAAGCCGTGGAGGTCAAGGAAGGCGAGAACCTGATCCAGCTTCCGGTCACGGATGAATGGGGCGCCGGGGTGTATGTGACGGCCTCGGTCCTGCGCCCGATGGATGTGGCGGCGGGCCGCAACCCGGCGCGGGCCTTGGGGCTGACCCATGCCTCGATCGATCCGGGCGCGCGGGCCTTGTCTGCGACCGTCGAGGTGGCGGCCGAAGCGGCTCCGCGCGGGCCGCTGGATGTGGCGGTCAAGGTCGACGGGGTGAGCGCGGGCGAGACGGCCTATGTCACCATCGCCGCCGTGGATGTGGGCATTCTGAACCTGACCGGGTTCGAGGCCCCCGATCCGCAGGGTTACTACTTCGGCCAGCGGCGTCTGGGCGTCGGCATCCGCGACATCTATGGTCGGTTGATCGACGGGCTGAACGGGGCCACGGGCGAGGTCCGCTCTGGCGGCGATGCAGGCGCGCAAGCGCGGTTGCAGGCTCCGCCCCCCACAGAGGAACTGGTGGCCTATTTCACCGGGCCGGTAACGGTGGGTGCCGATGGCTATGCGCGGGCGTCCTTTGACCTGCCGTCGTTCAACGGCACGGTGAAGGTGATGGCGGTCGCCTGGTCGAAGACCGGGGTCGGGCAGGCCAGCGCCGATGTGTTGGTGCGTGACCCGGTGGTTGTCACTGCCTCGGTCCCGCGTTTCCTGTCGCCGGGCGATACCAGCCGTCTGCTGCTGGAGATCGTTCACGCCACCGGACCCTCGGGCCGGATGAGCCTGGATGTCACGGCGCAGGGGCTGACTCTGGGCGAGGTGCCCTCGGGCTTTGACCTGGGCGACAAGGCCAAGGCCGTGTTCGAGGTGCCGGTGACGGCGGGGGATGTCGGGGTGGACACCATCGACATTTCGCTGACGACGCCGGACGGGAAGGTTTTGAAGAAGACCCTGACGATTCCGGTGCAGGTGAACGACCCGGAGGTTGCGAAAATCAGCCGGTTGGAGCTTGCCTCGGGCCAGACCTTCACCTTCGACGAGAACGTCTTCGCAGGGCTGGTGCCAGGCTCGGGCAAGGCCACGATGGCGGTTGGTCCGCTGGCGCGGCTGAATGCGCCGGGCCTTTTGGCGGCGCTGGACCGCTATCCCTATGGCTGCACCGAGCAGATGACGTCGAAGGCGCTGCCTTTGCTGTACTTCGATCAGGTCGCGCAGGTGATGGACCTGAAGGGTGCCGACAACATCCAGCAGCGCATCGACGAGGCGGTGGTGGAGATCCTGGCGAACCAGTCCTCGACCGGCGGGTTCGGGCTTTGGGGGCCGGGCGAGGGTGACTTCTGGCTGGACGCCTATGTGACCGACTTCCTGAGCCGGGCGAAGGCGCAGGGCTATCAGGTGCCGGACATCGCGTTCAAATCGGCGCTGGCGAACCTGCGCAACCAGGTGAACTATGCGCCCGATTTCAGTGCCGAGGCGAATGGCGGCGGTGAGGCGCTGGCCTATGCGCTGATGGTCCTGGCCCGCGAAGGTGCGGCGGCGGTGGGTGACCTGCGCTATTACGTCGACGTGAAGGGGGACGACTTCTCTACCCCCATCGCGATGGCGCAACTCGGAGCTGCCTTGGCCTCTTACGGCGATCAGGCGCGGGCAGATGCGATGTTCCGCAAGGCCGTGGCCAAGATGGAGGCGCTGGAGCCGGAGCAGGGCCAGATCTGGCGGGTGGACTATGGCACCCGGTATCGCGACGCGGCGGCGCTGCTGACGCTGGCGGTGGAGGCTGGGTCGCAGGCGGTGGACCGCGAGGCGCTGACGGATCGGATCGCGACACGGGGGCAGAACCTGTCGACGCAGGAACTGACCTGGGCGCTTCTGGCGACGAACGCTCTGATCGACCGGCCGGGCGCGGACGGCATCACCATTGATGGCAAGCCTGCCGATGGGCCTTTGGTGCGCGTGCTGGATGCAGGCTCGGTGACGCCGGTGGTGGTGAAGAACGAGGGCGCGGACACGACGGTCACGGTCACCACCTATGGCGTGCCGTCGGAACCGGAACCGGCAGGAGGCAACGGCTATGCCATCACGCGAACCTACTACACGATGTCGGGCGAGGAAGTCGCGCCGGGCAACGTGGCGGCGGGGACGCGGCTGGTGACGGTGCTGGAAGTCACTCCGTTCGCTTACGGCGAGGCGCGGCTGATGGTCAGCGACCCGCTTCCGGCGGGGTTCGAGATCGACAACCCGAACCTGATGTCGGCGGGCTCGACCTCCGAGCTGTCCTGGCTGGACACCCTGCAGGATGTCGCGCACAGCGAGTTCCGGCAGGACCGCTTCCTGACGGCGGTGGATTGGTCTTCGGACCAGCCGTTCAAGCTGGCCTACGTGGTCCGCGCGGTGTCTCCGGGCACGTTCCACCATGCGGCGGCCTCGGTCGAGGACATGTATCGGCCGGACTTCCGGGCGCGCAGCGAGACGGGTGAGGTGACGGTCGTCAAGTGAGCCGGGGACTGAAACCAGGGTGGTCCCTGGGCCAGGTGACCACCCGTCCCGGGCCTGACCCGGGGCCTCCTTCAGTTTCAGGCGCTGCGCCGGGAGCAGGCGGAGGTCCCGGGTCAAGCCCGGGACGGGGTCTCTGATGCGCGCGCGGTGGCTACTTTCCCTTGCCCTTGGACTCTGGCTTGCCGCCCTGGGCCGGGACCGGTTCGACGCCTGGATCGACGCGACGGTGCTGCCGCCCCTGGCGGTGGAGATGTCGGTCGAAGTGCTGGACCGCGACGGGGACCTACTGCGGGCCTATACGGTCGCCGATGGCCGCTGGCGGCTGGCGCTGCCGCCGGACAAGGTGGACCCGGTCTATCTGCGGATGCTTCTGGCCTATGAGGACAAGCGGTTCTACCAGCATGCCGGCGTAGATCCGAAATCGGTGATCCGGGCGGCTTTGCAGGCAGCCTGGAACGGGCATGTCGTCTCGGGCGGGTCAACGCTGACGATGCAGGTCGCGCGGCTACTGGAAGAGGGCACGACTGGCGAAGTCGAGGGCAAGCTGCGGCAGATGCGGGTTGCCCTGGCGCTGGAGCGGCGGTTGTCGAAGGCGCAAATCCTGCAATTGTACCTGCACCTGGCGCCGTTCGGCGGGAACCTTGAAGGCGTTCGGGCGGCGTCGATTTCCTATTTCGGGAAGGAACCTTACCGGCTGACTCCGGCGGAGGCCGCGTTGTTGGTGGCGATCCCGCAATCCCCCGAAAGCCGCCGCCCCGACCGAGCCGCCGACCGGGCCGAGGCGGCGCGGAACCGGGTGATGGCGCGGGCGGTGAAGGATGGGGTGATCGACGCCGACGAGGCAGAGGCTGCAAGACGCGAGGCAGTGCCGGGGCTTCGCAAGCCGTTCCCGGCGCTCGCCCCCCATCTTGCTGACCGGGCAAAGGATGACATGCCGCAGGCGGCAAGTCATACCCTGACCATCGACGGCACCCTGCAGCAGAAGCTGGAGACGCTGGCCGCAGAGGCGGTCGAAGGCAAGGGCGAGCGGCTGCAAGTGGCGATCCTTGTCGCGGATCATGCCTCGGGTGAGATCCTCGCCTCGGTCGGATCGGCGGGGTATCAGGCGGACCTGCGGCAGGGCTTCGTCGACATGACGCAGGCCTTGCGCAGCCCGGGCTCGACGCTGAAACCGCTGGTCTATGCGCTCGCCTTCGACGAGGGGCTGGGTCATCCGGAGACGATGATCGACGACAAGCCGATGTCCTTCGGCACCTATGCGCCACAGAATTTTGACAAGCTCTACCTGGGCACGATCCGGATGCGAGAGGCGTTGCAGCTGTCGCGCAATATCCCGGTGGTGGAACTGACCGATGCGCTGGGGCCCGCAAAGCTCATTGCGGCAATGGAGAAGGCAGGGATGACACCGGTGTTTCCGGGCGATCAGCCGGGCCTGGCGATTGCGCTGGGGGGCGTGGGGGTCAGCCTGACCGACATGGTGCAGCTTTACGCGGCGCTGGCGCGGGGTGGGGTGGCTCGGCCCTTGACCTGGCGGCTGGATGCCGAAGGGGCAGAGGGCCAGCGGGTGATCTCGGAGGTGGCGGCCTGGGAAGTGGGCGATATCCTGGCAGGGCTGGCCCCGCCTCCTGGGGCTCCGTCGAACCGTCTCGCCTACAAGACCGGGACGTCGTATGGACACCGGGATGCCTGGGCGATCGGGTTTGACGGTCGCCACGTGGTGGGCGTCTGGATGGGCCGGGCGGATGGCACTCCGGTGCCGGGGGCATTTGGGGCGGATGTGGCGGCCCCGGTGCTGTTCCAGGCCTTCAACCGGCTGAAGGCGAAGCTTGACCCGCAGCCGCCCGCGCCTGCGTCAACGCTTCTGGTGGCGAACTCTGAATTGCCGCAGCCTTTGCAGCGGTTCAAGTCCCGCAACGCGGTGTTCGAGGCCGAGCCGGATGCCCCCGCCGTGGCCTTCCCGCCCGACGGGGCAGAGGTGGAGCTGCTGGCCTCGGCTCTGAAGGTCAAGGTGGCGGGGGGGACCGCGCCGTTCACCTGGCTGGCCGATGGCGTGCCTGTGGTGGTGGGGTCCGACGCGCGGGAAGCGATGCTGGCGATGCCGGGCGCGGGCTTCGTGACGCTGAGCGTTATCGACGCCGAGGGCCGGTCGGACCGTGTGCAGGTGCAAGTGCGGTAGCTCTACTGCGCCCCTGAATTGTGGTTCGCTGGGAACGCTCTAGGCGCGATTCACGAAGTAGAAGGCCACGAGACCGAAAGCGGCCAAAAGCCCGAAGATCAGGTTCGTCCTCCAGCTGAACCACCATTTGGCATAGGGATAGTAGAACCTCTCCGAGAACCTTTGAAACCACCCCTGACGTCTTTGCAAAGCCGTTGAACCTTCCGATTTCTATGCGCGCTCGATGGCCAGCGCGATCCCCTGTCCGCCGCCGATGCACATCGTGATCAGCGCGGTGCGGCCACCGGTCCGTTCCAGCTCGTGCAGAGCCTTCACAACGAGGATCGACCCCGTTGCGCCCACCGGGTGGCCCAGGGCGATGGCCCCGCCGTTGGGGTTCACTTTCGCCGGGTCCAGGTCCAGCGCGCGGGAGACGGCGAGGGCTTGGGCGGCAAAGGCCTCGTTCGATTCGACCAGGTCGAAGGACTGCGGCTTGACGCCGAGCTT
>JBJTSJ010000290.1:0-12636 GCA_046076605.1 Tabrizicola sp. | reverse complement strand
CGAAACGAGGCTTTCAGCTTCTCGACCTGCATCACCTGGTCGATGCGCCGGTCCAGGAATTCCCAGGTCGCGTGATGGTCGGACGAATCATCCCCCAGCCAGAACAGCACCGTCGCGCCATAGACCGCCGACAGGCTTGCGCGCTTGGTGTACCAGTTCAGATCGTCCGAGCTGTCGCCCAGCGCCGTCCAGATCGCATCCGCCGTACCCCAGACCGCGCGGGCCCCGTCCGCCGCATGGTGGGGGAGCGAGAACAGCGTGCTGCCCCGGCGCACCAGTTCGCGGTCGGCCAGCTCCAGCCTGATCTGGACGGCCCGGGCGATCCGATCCCGAAAGCGCAAGGTGGAAAGGTCTGTCTGCCGCAGCTGCTCCACCATCTGGGCATCGCCACGTCGGTGATAGGCCAGCGCCAGGTCCACACCACCGCGCGGAAACAGCGACCGCGCAAGCCCCGGGGCCAGGCCCGCATCGGCTGCGGCAGCGGCCAGGGTCCGGTCTGACCAGCCGTCAAAGGGCACGTGCCCAAGGGCTGCATCCAGCAGCTGCGCCTTGAGGGGATCTTCGGCCATTTCCATCACTCCTGTACCGCGGTGGACAAGCCACCCGGTGTTTGATATAGGCGCCCAGCCTGCACAAGTCAGTGCAACTCTAGCTTAGGAAGGTGGTGACAACCACATGCAGGTCAGCGTCCGCGACAACAACGTCGAACAGGCTCTCCGTGCTCTGAAGAAGAAACTTCAGCGTGAAGGGGTGTTTCGGGAAATGAAGCTCAAGCAGCATTTCGAGAAGCCCTCGGTCAAGAAGGCACGCGAACAGGCCGAAGCAGTCCGCCGTGCAAGGAAACTTGCCCGGAAGAAGCTTCAGCGTGAAGGCGGTCTGTAAGACACCGCGACACTGGGGAAGCGATTCCCGCCCGATCAACCCCCGCGCCCCTGGCCGGGGGTTTTTCATTGGCCGATCCGACCCCTGAGCCGGTTTGCCGTGGGCGTTACGCAACCCCAGATTGTATGGCAAAATCGTGGCGGCCCTGTGGTGCAACTTGGGCGGGCATCAACAGATTATTTCCAAATTGTGCCATATCTAGTTGTTTGCCGGAGGCCAAAGCCGCCGTAGGTCTGGGTCATGATCCAGCTTCGCAAACACCCCCGCCAGAACCGCTCTCGTGCCAAGGTCGAGGGCATCCTTGCCGCCGCAGCCGACATCGTGTCGGGTCAGGGCCTGGAAGCGGTGACGACCAACGCGGTCGCGGCCCAGGCCGGGGTGTCGATCGGGTCGCTGTACCAGTACTTCCCGGGCAAGACCGCGTTGCTGGCGGCGCTGATCCGGGACGAGCGGGCGAACCTGCTGGAGGCAGTGGAGCGGATTGTCAGCTCGGATGCAGCGCACAACCTGTCCAATCTGGTGGATGAGCTGATCGAGGCGACCGTCGCGCATTACCTGGCGCGCCCGGCCCTGTCGCGTACGCTGAACCTGGCGCAGACCCATCTGCCGCCGGACCCGACCGCGTCCGAGTTTTCCGACCGGATCACCGTGCTGATCGCGGCGCGGCTGGACGAACTGGCTATCCCGCGGCCCGAGACGACGGCGCAGGACATCCTGGCGATCCTGCGCGGCATGATCGACGCGGCCAGCGGAACCGAAGTCGGTGACCGTTCCGCACTGACCGACCGCACCCGCCGCGCGGTGATGGGCTATCTGCAGGCCGCCTAGACCGCCAGCGCGGTTGTCCTGACCACGGTCCGCAGCGCAAAGGACGACTGCATCTGCCGCACGCCGGGCAGGCGGGACAGGAACTGTCGGTGGATACGGGCGAAGTCCTCGGTATCCTCCGCCATCAGCTTTAGCAGGTAATCCGCCGTCCCCGCCATCAGGTGGCATTCGAGAAGGTCGGGCACCTTGGCCACCTCACGCTCGAACGCGTCTAGCAAGTCTTCGGCCTGGCTTTGCAGGGTGATTTCAACGAAGACCGTCGTCATCCGCCCCATGCGGCGGGCATCGAGCAGGGCGACATACCCGGCGATATAGCCCTCTTCCTCCAACCGCTGGACGCGGCGGTGGCAGGCCGAGGGAGAGAGATTCACCGCCTCGGACAGTTCGGCATTGGTGATGCGGCCGTTCTTCTGCAGCACGGTCAGGATGCGGCGGTCGGTGGCGTCAAGATCGGTTGGCATGAAAGATTCTGCGGTTCGAGGTCGAAAGTTTCGAAGAAACTACGACGAACCGCCGCTTCGGCCAACCAGAATTCAAAGCATCGCCAGAAAAACGGATCAGGATCATCCCCATAGGGACCAGGTCCCACCAGGGAGGAACACATGAAAATCGGATGCCCGAAAGAGATCAAGCCGCAGGAGTTCCGGGTCGGCATGACCCCGGATGCGGCGCGGGAAGCGGTGGCGCATGGCCACCAGGTGATGATCGAGACCAACGCCGGGGTCGGCGCGGGCTTTACGGATGCCGACTACAAGGCGGCGGGGGCCAGCATCGTTGCCACGGCAGAGGAGGTCTTTGCCAAGGCCGACATGATCGTCAAGGTCAAGGAGCCCCAGGCGGTGGAACGCAAGCGCCTGCGCGAGGGGCAGGTGCTGTTCACCTATCTGCACCTTGCGCCTGATCCAGAGCAGACCCACGACCTGCTGGCCAGCGGTGCCACCTGCATCGCCTATGAGACGGTGACGGATGACCGGGGCGGCCTGCCGCTGCTGGCGCCGATGTCCGAGGTTGCGGGTCGTCTGGCGCCGCAGGTCGGGGCCTGGACGCTGCAGAAGGCCAACGGCGGGCGCGGGGTGCTGCTGGGCGGCGTCCCGGGGGTCTCTCCGGCCAAGGTGCTGGTCATCGGCGGCGGGGTCGTCGGGACCCATGCAGCCAAGGTCGCGGCCGGGATGGGGGCGGATGTCACCGTGCTCGACCGCTCGATCAACCGGCTGCGCTATCTGGACGATGTGTTCGGCGGGCAGTTCAAGAACGCCTACGCTTCGGCCGGGAACACCATCACTCTGGCGCGTGAGGCGGACCTGATCATCGGCGCGGTGCTGATCCCCGGCGCGGCAGCGCCCAAGCTGATCTCGAAGGCCCAGCTGAAGGAGCTGAAACCGGGCGCTGCGCTGGTGGACGTCGCCATCGACCAGGGCGGCTGCTTCGAGACCAGCCGTGCCACCACCCACCAGGATCCGATCTACGAGATCGATGGGATCATGCACTATTGCGTGGCGAACATGCCGGGCGCGGTGGCGCGGACCTCGACCCAGGCCCTGGGGAATGCCACGATGCCCTTCATGCTGGCCCTGGCCGACAAAGGCTGGAAGAAGGCCTGCGCCGAGGACCGGCACCTGTTGAACGGTCTGAACGTGCATGCGGGCAAGCTGACCTACGATGCGGTGGGTGTGGCGCTGAACCTGCCGGTGATCGCGGCGGCGGATGCGCTGAAGCTCTAAGGCAGAGGGACGCAGCCGAGTTGGTTTGAAGTGACAGGCGGGCCGGTACCTACCGACCCGCCACAAAATCAACCTCGCGCAAAGGCAACAGATTCCTGTTCATCACGGAAGATGCTGAACAGTCGGCCCTTTATGCTCCACGAGAATCCGAACGCAACCAGGCCAAGGGCTTCGAACCAGAATGTCCGGTTTGCAAGGTTCCACCTGGCTAGCCCGGGAGAGCCTTCCGCATGGACCAAGAACTTGTATCCAAGCCCAAGTATTGCGACCACGATCAAGGCACCACAAACACGGTAGGCGCGGTTTCGATTGATCTTCCGCGTTTCGGGCTGATTGTCTGCGCCAAGCGAACTGAAGGACTGTGGCCGGGGAAAAACGACAAGAGAAAAATAGGCCAGCACAACAAACATCCCAAGGGCCGATGCATAGTGCGTATAGGTCAGCAGTCCGCCATCCACGCCAAGCGTGCTCCAGAAGTCGAAAACTGCCTGACCCGACACGGGCTGTGCCGATCCTCCACCTTCGGTGCCCATCAGGAATACCCGCGCGACGCCATTGGAGAAACTCTCGCATCCCGTCCCGGATGTGGGGAACAAGGCGACGCCGAAAGCACATATCCCTGCGAAGCGGGCGGCGCGCATGTCCCACTTTCCATGACCCAAATAACCCTCCACGGCTGCAACTTGTCCGGCGGGCGCTGCGGGCAGTTTGTAGAAGAACAGTAGCAGCGTCCCGATGAAGCACAACGCGCCTACAAGAAGATCTCCTCCAATTCGCGTGTAATAGTAGTGGCTGATTGAATCGATCCCAGTGCAGGTTCCGCCAAATATCCAAATGGCAAGCAAAGCAAAGGGCAATCCAAGTGCTACCAGTCCAACGCCCTTGTTTACTGCCTCAAGGCTGACACGGAAGGGCAGGCCATCATTTCTGTGCTGCTCCAAATAATTTCGGTCCATCTTTGATCTCCAAGTAACACCAATGAATGCTGGAGTGATTGCATCTGATTGCTTTCGAAGCAAGGTTATTGGCAAGGGATGCGTTTTGCGCCTTGATCTCATGGCGAAGTCATCAAAAGGAGACGGCCCGCAGGATCGCTCCTGCGGGCCGCTTGGTTCCGGGTGTCGGGATTACTTCTTCAGTGCCGCCAGGATTTCCTTCAGCAGGTCATTGTCAGACGGGCCAGCCGGGGCGGCCGGAGCGGCCTCTTTCTTCGGCATGGCGGCGTTGGCGGCCTTGACCAGCAGGAAGACGACCCAGGCAATCACCAGGAACTTGATCACAGCCGTGATGAAGTTGCCGACATTGAACTTGGCTTCGCCGACCGAGAAGCCCCAGGCCGAGAAGTCGATGCCGCCGATGATCAGTCCGATCAGCGGCTGGATGAGGTCGTCAACCAGCGAGGTGACGATGGCAGTGAAGGCCGCGCCGATGATGATACCAACGGCGAGGTCGAGAACATTGCCCTTCATGATGAAGGATTTGAATTCGTTAAGCATTTCGCGGTTCCCTTGTGTCCGCCTGCCTTGGGATTGGCAGGTATTTTCGTGACTCAGGCTCTCTGGCCCGCGCGGACTATGCCACACCATTGCCATATTCTTAACGGGGAAAATCTTCGATCCGTCAGCAAATCTAGGCCTTGCGTCTTGCAGATGACACCCGCGAGGTGCCGGCATCAACCGCGCGGAGCGGCAGCGCGGCGCAGGCGGTCGTTGATCGCGCGGCCAAGGCCCGTCTCGGGAACCGGGGCAAAGGCAATGCGACCAGCCGGTCCGGCGAGCCGGTCAGCATCGCGCAGGGTCTGGAACAGCCGCGCGGCAGCTTCGACCAGATTGCCTGTCTCGGACAGGGTCAGCGGCCCCTTGATTCCACCGAACCCGACCAGCACTTCGTCGCCCTTCGCTTCGGTCGCATTCAGGCGTACCCCGGCCTCGGGCGCATAATGTGATGCAAGCTGCCCTGGTGCCGTGGGCCTATCGCACCCCGTCTCGGTGGCCAACGGGGCGCCAAGCGCGGCCTCCAGCACCTCGACCGGAAGACCGCCAGGCCGAAGGAGGATCGGGTCGGGATCGGGAAGAATGATGGTCGATTCAAGCCCCACCGCGCAGGGCCCGCCATCCAGGACCGCAGCGATCCGGCCAGACAGACCCTCCAGCACATGTTCGGGCCGCGTCGGCGACACCCGGCCGGAGGGGTTGGCCGAAGGGGCGGCAACCGCCCCGCCAAAGGCGCGCAGCAGCCGTTGGGCCAGGGGATGGGCCGGAACGCGGACTGCAACGGTCGGCAGGCCGGCGGTGACAAGTGGCGAGATACCGGCGTCTTCCCGCAGGGGTAGGACCAGGGTCAGCGGCCCCGGCCAGAAGGCCGCTGCCAGTCCGCGGGCGTTCGGCCCGACCACGGCAATCGCCTCGGCTGCGGCAAGATCGGGCAGGTGAACGATCAGCGGGTTGAAGCTGGGCCGCCCCTTGGCCGCGAAGATGCCCGCGACGGCCAGATCCGACCGTGCATCGCCGCCAAGGCCGTAGACCGTCTCGGTCGGGAAGGCGACCAACTCGCCCCGCCGCAGAAGCTCTGCAGCCTGGGCGATGCCCGCATCATCCGGGGAAAGCGTAAGGGTCATGGGCTTCTGACGCAGCGTCCAACTTGAAGGGCTATGCGAAACGAATAGCGTTGATCGGGGCCTACCTTACGGCAGGGGCCCCGTTTTGCCAAGGCTTTGCAAGGGAGAGGTCCATGCCCTATCGCGCTCCGGTCAAGGATATCCGCTTCATCCTGGATCATGTCGTGGGCTTTGCCGATGTGGCGGCCACGTCCCGTTTTGCGGGGGCAACCACCGATCTGACCGATGCGATCCTGAGCGAGGCAGGGAAGCTGTGCACCGATGTTCTCGCACCGCTGAACCGTACCGGCGACCTGCACCCGGCGCGGCTGGAGAACGGGGCGGTCGTGTCCAGCCCGGGCTACGCAGAGGCCTACCGCGCAATGGCCGAAGGCGGCTGGGTCGGCATGGCGGCCAGTCCTGATCACGGCGGGATGGGGCTGCCGATCGCGTTGGCCCTGTCGGTGGACGAGATGATGGCAGGGGCCTGTCTGGGGCTGCATTTGAAGCCTGTCCTGTCCAAGGGACAGATCGAGGCATTGGAGCACCATGGTTCGGCCGAGTTGCAGGCGTTGTACCTGCCAAAGCTTACATCGGGCGAATGGTCGGGGACGATGAACCTGACCGAGCCGCATGCCGGGACGGATGTGGGGTCGCTGCGGTCGAAGGCGGTGCCGAACGGCGATGGGACCTATGCGATAAGTGGGCAGAAGATCTTCATCACCTGGGGGGACAGCGACCTGGTGCCAAACGTCTGCCATCTGGTCCTGGCGCGGCTGCCGGATGGGGTGCCAGGGACCAAGGGGATCAGCCTGTTCATGGTGCCGAAGTTCATCCCCGACGCGGCGGGCAATCCGGGGCGGCGCAATACGCTGCGGGTGGTCAGTCTTGAGCACAAGCTGGGTATCCATGGCAGCCCGACCTGCGTGATGCAGTTCGAGGGCGCGACCGGTTGGCTGGTGGGAGAACCGCACAACGGGATGGCGGCTATGTTCACGATGATGAACAACGCCCGCCTGTCGGTGGCCGCGCAGGGGGTGGGCGTGGCCGAGGCGGCGCTGCAGCATGCTCTGGCCTATGCGGAAGGCAGGCACCAGGGGGTGACGCCAGTGTCGCGGGACGGGGCCATCATCGAGCATGCCGATGTCCGCCGGATGCTGGCCGCGATGCGCGCCGAGGTCTTCGCGGCACGGTCCATCGCCCTGTCATGCGCGGTGGCGATCGACATGGCGACGGCGACGGGTGCGGCGGATTGGAAGGCGCGTGCGGCCTTCCTGACGCCGATCGCCAAGGCCTATTGCACTGACATGGCTTGCGAGGTGGCGCACCAAGGGGTGCAGATCCACGGGGGCATGGGCTTCATCGAGGAGACCGGGGCGGCGCAGTACCTGCGGGACGCGCGGATCCTGCCGATCTATGAGGGGACGAACGGGATCCAGGCGATGGACCTGGTCGGCCGGAAGATGGCGGACGGGGGCGAGGTGGCGTTCCGGCTGATCGACGAGGTCCAGCGTGGGGCCGAGGCGGCGCGGGGGCGGCTGCCGGACCTCGCGGGTGATGTCTGGGCGGCCTCTGAGGCGCTGCGCGAAGCGACCGAGGCGCTGCTGGCGATGGAGATGAACGACCGCTTTGCCGGGGCGGTGGCCTATCTGCGGGCCTTTGCCCGGGTGCTGGGGGGGCAGGCGCATCTGAAGGCGGCGATGGCCGATGCAGGCCGCGAGGCACTGGCCCGGGTGATGATCCGCCGGGTCCTGCCGGGGCATGCCGCCCTCTTGGCCGAGGTCCGAGAAGGGGCGGCGGGGCTGTACGCGGTGGGGGCGGATGAGCTGGCAGCCTGATCTGTCCACGGTGGACAAAGTCCGTTATACAAATGCTTTCAATATCTTGGTCGCGGGCGTTAGGGATTTGGAAAGGTTTGCCCTTGGGGCGGCTCGTCGGTGACTTCGTTCCTCCTCGCCGGGGGATACCTCCCGACGAGGAGCCGAAGGCGAACGAGGAGGCGGGCCGTCAGTCCGCGGTGAAGCCCGCGACCTTGTGGCTGCCGTCGCAGTAGGGCTTGTTCTTCGACTGGCCGCAGCGGCAGAGGAAGGTCTTCACCACCTTGTCGGTCGTCCGCCCGGTGCCCGAGACCACCTCAAGGTTCCCGGTCACCATCAGCGGGCCGTCCTTCAACGGCTGCACGTTCAGCGGGCCGTTGCGGACCTCAAGTGCGGTGAACTCCTTGGACGCAGGTTCGCCCGTGGCGGTGAAGCCGGCGGCGGCATGGGCGCCGTCGCAGAAGGGCTTGTTGGCCGAGTGGCCGCAGCGGCAGAGCGTGGCGCGGGGGGTGGCCTGCGGCTGACCCGCGATCTGCAGGTCGGCATCGATGGCCAGCGGGCCGTTTTCCCGGACGCGAACGGTGTTGACCACTGGCGGCGTGTCGGACGTCGCCGAGCCATCGTTGTGCGACACCCGGATCGCGCCCGAGGGACAGGCGAGCGCGGTGTGCATCACCACTTCGGCGCTGGCGGCGTCGGGGTGGATCCATTCGCCCTTGACGTTCGGGACATAGACCTCGGGGTGGCCGAGGACGCAGGTGCGGGAATGGATGCAGCGGCTGGCGTCGAAACGGATGGTGACGTCGCGGCCTTTGACAACTTCCTCGGTCATGGGTTGCTCCGGTGATTGTGGGTGTCGTTGGCTGAGGAGAGCCGAGAAACGCCTGTCGAGCAAGGAAAACGGCTGTGCAAGTGGGACAGGAACGGTGCGCTGTAGCGCACCCTACTCCAGTTCCCGCGCCTCGCTGACCAGCATCACCGGGATGCCGTCGCGGATCGGAAAGGCCAGATGCGCCGCGCGGGAGATCAGTTCCTGGCGTTCGGCATCATAGGACAGGACAGCATGGGTGACCGGGCAGACCAGCGCCTCCAACATGCGACGGTCGGCGGAATCGCTCATTGCAGGGTCTCCACCTCGCCGCTGCCGCGCAGGGCAAATTCGATCAGGGTCACGATGGTTTCGCGCCGGGTGACCAGAGTGGGCGTTTCCAGGAGCGCCTGCTTGTCTTCCGGGCTGAAGGGGCACAGCATGGACAGCGAGTTGATGAGCAGCTCGGGCTCGGCCTCTTTCAGGCTGTTCCAGTCGGTCGACAGTTCCAGCTTGGTGAAGTAGCGCGCGAGAAGGCCCATGAAGTCTTCACGGCGAAAGCCGGGGTCGTCTTCGCTGAGGCCCAGGTCGCGCGAAAAGGGCGACCAGTCGACGAGGCAGCGACGGTAGGGCGTGAAGCCCTGCACTTCCTCTTTCACCCGATAGCGTGAGATGCCCGAGAGGGTGATCATGTAGCGGCCGTCTTCGGTTTCGGAGAAGCCGGTCAGCCGTCCGGCGCAGCCGATGGCCTGCAGACGCTTTTCATTGGCGCGTTTCTCGCTTGCCGGCGTTTCGCGCGGCTGGATCATGCCGATCAGCCGGTGCTTGGTCTTCATGCAATCCTCGATCATCGCAAGGTAGCGGGGTTCGAAGATGTGCAGAGGAAGCCGGGCCCGGGGGAGCATCAGCGCCCCGGGCAGGGGGAAGACCGGAATGGTGTCCGGCAGGTCGGCTGCAGTGAACATGATCATGTAGCTAGCCCGCGAACGGGATCAGGCAAATATCATCGACGAGAGTTTGCGGCGTCCGGCGAGAACGATCGGGTCTTGCGGTTTCAGCGCCTCGAAGATGGTGAAGAGCTGGGTCTTGGCCGCCCCACCGTTCCATTCCCGGTCGCGGCGGAACAGTTCAAGAAGTTCGTCGACGGCGGCTTTCGGATCGCCTGCGGCCAGCAGGGCTGCGGCAAGGTCGAAGCGGGCCTGGTGGTCGTTGGGATTGGCGTCCACGGCGGCGCGCAGTTCGGCCTCGGGTCCCGCATTGGCGGCCTGTTTCGCCAGTTCCAGTTGCGCGCGGGCGGCGTCGAGTTCCTTGGACTTGGCGACCTTCTCCGGCGCGGCGGCGATGAAGGCTTCGGCCTGGTCGAGGTTGCCCAGCGCCAGGTGGGCGCGGATCAGGCCACCATAAGCGGCGGCGTTGTCCGGCTCCTCGCCCAGGATGGCGGCGAAGGTTTCGGCGGCGTCGACGGCGGCGCCTTCGGTCAGCATGTCCTCGGCCGCCTGGATCGCCTCGGCAAGGCCGCCGTCCCCGGCGAGCGCCGAGACGCGGTCGATGAAGGCCTTGAGTTCCGAAGCAGGGACCGCGCCCTGGAAACCGTCGACCGGCTGGCCCTGCCAGAAAGCGTAGACGGTGGGGATCGACTGGATGCGGAGCTGGCCGGCGATGCGCTGGTTCTGGTCGACGTCGACCTTGACCATGCGCACCTTGCCTCCTGCGGCCTTGACGGCGGCTTCCAGCATCGGACCCAAGGTCTTGCAGGGGCCGCACCAGGTGGCCCAGAAATCGACGATGACCGGCACCTCGCGGCTGGCCTCGATCACGTCGGCCATGAAGGTGGCCTCGGACACGTCCTTGATCAGATCGGTTGCAGCTTGCGGCTTTTCGCCCAGACCCAGCATGGCGGACTCCTCGTAGACTGTTTGCGCATATATGGCGGCTGGTGTCGCAAAGGCCAAGGGGCGATCAGGCGTGAGAGTTGCGCCAGGCGCAGGTGGCGAGGTGGTCGTTGACCATGCCGGAGGCCTGCATGAAGGCATAGGTGATGGTGGGACCGACGAAGTTGAAGCCGTGGGCCTTGAGCGCCTTGGACATGGCTTGGGACTGTGGGGTCCGGGCGGGGACCTCGGTCAGGGTTTTCGGGTGGTTCACCAGGGGCTCTCCGCCGGTGAAGGACCAGAGGAACGGCGAGAATCCCTGCGTCGCCTCGATCCGCTGGAAGGACTGGGCACCGCGGATGGTGCCTTCGATCTTTCCGCGGTGGCGGACGATGCCGGGGTCTTGCAGCAGGCGTGTGACCTCGGGCTCGCCCCAAGTTGCGATGAGGTCAGGATCGAAGCCCTGGAAAGCCGCGCGGAAGGCGTCGCGCTTGCGCAGAATGGTGATCCAGGACAGCCCGGCCTGGAAGCTTTCGAGGATGAGGAGTTCGAACAGACGCCGAGGATCGCGTTCGGGGCGGCCCCATTCGTCATCGTGGTAGGCCTGGTACAGGGGATCTGTCCCGCACCAGGGGCAACGTGTCGAATTGTCGGCATTTTCCATGGGTAACCCTTTGGATTCCGGGCAAGATCAATTGGAACCAAATGCGATCTTTGACGTTCCGTTTACTCAAGCAAGCCTAGTCTGTCGACAAGGATCTGACCGGCCGGGGGCTACGCATGAGCTATTTGAAGGAACCAAGGGCGTCGAAGTTCGATCGCGACCCGACCACATCAAGCCCGCTGAACGTCGCGATCTCGGCGCAGGACCGCGAAACCCTGGCCTTGGTCACTTCGGCGCTGAAGGACCGACGGATGCGGCTGGCGTTCCAGCCGGTGGTCTATGCGGCAGACCCAACGCTGATCGGCTTCTTTGAAGGGTTCATCCGGCTGTTGAACCTGCGCGACCAGGTTATTCCGGCGCGCGACTTCATGCCAGCGGTGGAACAGCGGCAGCTGGGGCGCGACATCGACTGCGCGGCGCTGCAGTTGGGGCTGATGGCGATGCAGCGCAATCCGCAGATCCGGGTGTCGATCAACATGTCGGCCCGGTCGGTCGGTTATCGTCCGTGGATGGACATCCTGCACCGCGCGTTGCAGGACAGCCCGCGGCTGGGGGCCAACCTGATCCTGGAGATCAACGAACATTCGGCGCTGCAGGTCCCGGATGTGCTGAAGCCCTTCATGGCCGAAATGCGGGATCGGGGCATCGTCTTTGCGCTGGACGATTTTGGCGCGGGAACCACTTCGCTGCGCCTCTTGGAGGAGCTGGATTTCGAGATCGCGAAGATCGACGGGTCACTGGTGAAGAATGTTCACCGCACTCCGGCCGGGAAGTCTGCGGCGCGGGCGGCAATCGCCATGGCGCAAGAGCTGGGAATGTATGTCGTGGCCGAGGCGGTGGAAACGGAAGACGCGGCCAACTGGCTGCGCAATGCCGGGGTGGGCTGCCTCCAGGGCTACCTGTTCGGCCCCCCCACCGTCACCCCGGACTTCCGCGCCTTCCGGCACGGACGGCCGAACATAACGGTGTAGCGGGCGTTGGCGAAAAGGCGAACCGGGTGATGCAGCGATGGGTCGTCCGGACGGGATGACCGCAGACGGGATGGGCGTCGGTCGGACGCCCTTGCCAAGCGGCCTGTGGGGCAGGCAGTTGCGACAGTTCCCGCGGCGATGATCGCGGGCCGGATTCCGGAGCGACGGTCGAAGCCCAACGTGGCGCGAAGGCGAGAGAAGTACCGGGGGAGAGGTCATTCGGGCGGGATGACCGGGACCCGGGATGGGTGCGAGTTCGGGGCCTTTGCGGAACGGCCATTGCGACGGACGGATATGAAAGTTCTCGCGGCAATGACTGCAGGCCGGATTGCAGAGCGAGCGTCGCGACCCAACGTGGCGCGAAGGCGGGAGAGGTACCGGAGGAGAGGTCATTCGGGCGGGATCACCGGGGCCTGGGATGGGTGCGAGTCCGGGGCCCTTGCCGAGCGGCTTTCGCGCCGGGTGCGGTACCTTGGAC
>JBJTSJ010000289.1:0-4781 GCA_046076605.1 Tabrizicola sp. | reverse complement strand
GTCGACAATGCGCGGGTGGTCCTGCGGCGGAACCCGCGGGGGACATCGCAGGCGGTGGAGGGGATGGCCGAGGTGCTGCGGGCGGCCTTTGCGCCGCTGCGGGAGGGGATGCGGTGATCCGGGCGGGGATCGTGGGGCCGTTCGGGCCGGTGACGCTGGTCGAGCAGGATGGGGTGCTGGTGGGGGTGGAGTGGCGGCTGCCGGAGGTGCAGGGGGAAAGTGCGTTGCTGCAAGAGGGGATGCACCAGTTGCAGGCCTATTTCGAGGGGCGGCTGAATCGGTTCGACCTGCCTCTGGACTGGGGAATGGGCCTGAACGCCGCCGTGCGGCGGGCGATGGCGGCGATCCCATATGGCGAGACGCGGACCTATGGCGAGATCGCCAGGGCGGTCGGTGCCCCGGCGCAGGCGGTCGGGCAGGCTTGCGGGGCGAACCCGCTGCCGATCCTGATCCCCTGCCACCGAGTGACGGGGACGGGCTGGTTCGGCGGCTTCTCGGCCCCCGGTGGGGTGGAAACGAAGGCGGCGCTTCTGCGGCACGAGGGGGCGCTGCTGATATGAGCGAGCGGATCCGGGGGGCGATACTGGACCTCGCGCTGCAGCGGGGGCGGAACAGGTCGCTCTGTCCGTCGGAGGTGGCGAAGGCGCTGGCCACGGACTGGCGGTCGCTGATGCCCGAGATCAGGGCGGTGGCAGCGGGAATGTCGGAGATCATCGCGACGCAAAGTGGCGTCGAGGTGGACCCGGTGACGGCGCGCGGACCGATCCGGCTGCGGCTGCGCTAAGGTAAGGTGGGCAGGTTGCCCACCCTACGCTTGCGCCCGCGCCTCGGGCGGCATAGGCCTGCGTGTAACAGTTTCATGACAGGTGCGCGGTGAGCCTTGGCATCTTCCTGGCCGTCCTGGGCGCGGCCTTTCTCCATGCGCTCTGGAATGCGCTGATCAAGATGGGCACCTCGAAGGTCGGCGGGATGGTGATCCTGTCGGTCGTGGAGGTGCCGATCGGACTGACCGTGGTGATGCTGTCCCCGGCGATCGACCCGGCGGCGATCCCCTGGGTCATCGCGGCCGGCTGCACGCATTTCGCCTACAAGTTCTTCCTGAGCTACGCCTATGACCGCAGCGACCTGAGCCGGGTCTACCCCATTGCACGGGGCGCGGCGCCGATGATCGTCGCTCTGTTCGGCGCGGCCTTCCTGGCCGATGCCGTCACGCACCAGGAATACATCGGCATCGCGGTGCTGGCGGCCGGAATCCTGCTGATGTCACGCGGCGTCTTCACCAGTGGCGAGGATCGCAAGCTCCTCCCTTTCGCGCTGGGATCGGCCTGTGCGACGGCTACCTATACGCTGATCGATGGGCTGGGGGCGCGGGTCTCGGGCTCTCCCGCTGCCTATGTCGCCTGGGTCTTCGTGGCGGACGGGACCTTCTTCACGCTGGGGATGCTCGCCCTGCGCGGCTGGAACGTGATCCCCCGGAACTGGCATGCCTGGCGGGTGGGGGCCTTCGCTTCGGCCGCAAGCTATGGCGCCTATGCGGTGTCGATTTGGGCAATGACCTTCGCGCCCATCGCGGTGGTGGCGGCGCTGCGCGAGACCTCGATCCTGTTCGCGGTGCTGATCGGCTGGCTGGTCTTCGGAGAGAGGATGACGCGCGAAAAGGCGCTGGCGGCGCTGATCATCGTCGCCGGAGTAATGCTGACGCGGCTGTAAGGGCGCAAGACTTTTCGAAAAGTCTTGCAAGATCCTTCGAAGGATTTTGGGTCATCGCACCCGGCGGATGCTTTCCGGAATGATCTGCTGGGCGATCCCGGCCAGGCAGAGATACAGCGAGGTCAGCACCAGCAGCCACTTCGCGACGGGTCCTTCCTGGAAGTCCCACCAGGCCGCCCAGCCCGCCAACGCGATCCAGGCGATGCAGACCGCGAGCGAGACCTCGTACCAACGACTGGTGCGGACCGGGTGGATGAACTTCAGGTTGGTGAACATAGTGATCGTCAACAGGATCACCACCAGAAGGATGACCATTTCCCCGGGCTGGGTGGCGAACAGGACCAGGACCACCATGTTCCAGCAGGCGGGGAAGCCCGCGAAGCTTTTGTCCTTTGTTTTCATGCGCGTGTCGGCGAAGTATACCACCGAGCCGTAGCAGATCACGATGATTGCGAGCCAGCCGGTCCAGCCCGACAACAGGCCGGATTGGAACAGGGCGAAGGCCGGGATGAAGACATAGGTCAGGTAGTCGACGATCAGGTCCATTAGGACCCCGTCATAGGTTGGCCAGTTCTTGTGGACTTCGAACTTCCGCGCCAGCGGGCCGTCGACCCCGTCAACGATCAGCGCAACAACCAGCCAAAGGAACATCAGGCTCCATTCGCCTTTCACAGCGGCGAGCATGGCGAACATCGCCAGCACCGCGCCTGTGGCGGTGAGCAGGTGGACGGAAAGGGCCTTGATGCGAGGGTTCATGGGCAAGTTGATGGCCGATTATCGGAATGGGTGCAACAGAAAGGGGCGGTCCGGGATCGCGTTCACAGCTCAGGCGCGGGGATGCGCCTGTTCGTAGACCTCCATCAGTCGGGCCGCGTCGACCGCGGTATAGGCTTGGGTCGTCGAAAGCGAGGCATGGCCCAGAAGCTCTTGGATTGCGCGCAGATCGCCGCCGGCTGAAAGAAGATGGGTGGCAAAGCTGTGCCGCAGCGCATGCGGCGTCGCTGTGGCGGGCAGGCCGAGCCGCAGGCGGGCGCGCTCCATCGCCGACTGGATCAGGCGGGGGTTGACCGGGCCGCCACGTGCGCCGCGGAAGAGGGGCGCGTCTGGCTGAAGATCATGCGGGCAAAGCTTAGCATAGTCGTTAACGGCGCGCGCTGCGGTCGGGATCACGGGGACCGGGCGGGTCTTGCCGCCCTTGCCGGTGATGCGCAGGACCGGCGGCAAGGGGTGATCGGCCCCGGTCAGGGACAGCGCCTCACTGATCCGCAGGCCAAGGCCGTAGAGGAGCGTGGCGATGGCGGTGTCGCGGGCGGCGATCCAGTCTTCGCGGGCGTCGGCGCCGATTTCGGACAGCATGTCTGTGGCGCCGTCTTCACTAAGCGGGCGGGGGAGCTTGCGGCGAAACTTCGGTGCGCGTGCCGACAGGACGGTGGTCGCATCGGCGGCGTTGCGGTCGGCGGCCCAGGCGGTGAAGCCCTTCACGGCGGAGAGGGCACGGGCCAGCGACCGGGTCGCGAGGCCGCGCCCGCGTTCCTCGGCCATCAAGGCGCGGAGGTCGGAAGGGCTGGCAGCGATCACTAGGGACATGCCGCCTGCCCCGCCGTGGTGGGCGGTCAGGAATTTCAGATAGCGCGAGACGTCGCGGCGGTAGGCGTCGATGGTGTTTTGCGCTGCGCCGTCAAGGGCTTGCGAGTGCTGCAGCCATTGCGTCAGCGCGGCCCCGAGCGCGGGGGGCAGGAAGGGGTCGGTCAGCCCAGCCACCGCCGCATCGCCCGTTCGAAGACGCCTGCGAAGAAGGCCAGAAGGTCGGTGCCGTGGGTCGACTTGAACTGGTTCGGGTCCTCGGACGCGAGGACCAGCATCCCGGGCAGACGACCGGGGCCGAGGTCCAGCTTCATCAGCGCCTCGGACTGGACGCGGTCGGCATTTTCGCCATAGAAATCAAGAGAGAGGCCCGTGATGGCGCGGAGGACGACGGGGCGGCCGGGGCCATTGCGGCCGTTCGTCAGGTAGGTGCCGACAAAGCCGCGCGGGGCGATCTGGAGGACGTCGCCAAGTCGGGCGAGGGTGGGGTCTTCGTCGCTATCCTCTTGTAAAGTCTCAAGAACCAGGCGGACCATGTCGACACGCAGGGTCTGGGCGACCTCGGTCGTGAGGTTGGCCATGAAAGCCTCGAAGTTGGTCGGCTCCAGCAGTTGCAGCACCGCGCGATGCACCTGGTTCGTCCCTGCGAGGTTCTCGTAAGCAGCTGCAATCACTGACCTATGCGTGTCCTCCAGCCTGTCGAGACGGCTTTCCAGCCGCTGCATCGCGATGCCGCGCAGGTCGACGATGTTCTCGCCCAGACTGCGGTCGGTGGCGGCCACCAGGGCGTTCATCACGTCGCGGTCGTCCAGCAGCCGTTCCGGCTCGGCCAGGATGCGGTCGCGGAGGTCGGGTTCGATCATGGTCGGGCCAGTTTCCGAAGGATTCCGGGGGACTATAGGCCGAAGCTAAGGTGGATGGCGACAGGGTTTTGGTGGGCCAGGCGGCGGATGGGGCATGGATGCAACAGTGAGTCTACAGGTGGTATACGCCGCGTATTCATCCCATGCATACGCGCGTATGCCTCGTCTGTCGTTAACCTTTGGGCGCGAAGGTGGGGGCGAGCCAAAGGACCTCGCCCATGCCCGACCTTCGCAAACAGACCCCCCGCCAGCGCGCCCAGATGACCTACATGATGGACGTCATGCGCCGCCTGGAATGGGACCTGCACAACACCATCGAACTGACCGGCCGCATCCCGGCGGAGTGGCACGAGATCGCCACCGCCACGCCCCGCCCGGCCAAGACGCGGGTCTGCATCGCGCTGGAGGCGGACGTGTTGAAGTTCTTCCGCTCGATGGGCGAGGGCTATGGGCCGCGGATCAACGACGTCCTGCGCAGCTACATGGGTAATCCCCCCATTCTTAGCGGGGTGCATCCGTAGAATTCACGCGGCCATCTTCAGTTTCATGGCGGGTGTGATGCCGCCGATGCCCATGTTCGGGCGGTCGTTGTTGTAAGTCCATAGCCATTGCGTGGCGAAGTCC
>JBJTSJ010000288.1:0-3957 GCA_046076605.1 Tabrizicola sp. | reverse complement strand
GGCGCACGAACCTGAGCGTCTCGGGCGCGGTCGAGGCCGAGGGGTTCTTCTATGCCCCCGACCCCTCCAGCCAGCTGGCCTGCGCCATCGCTGGGAACATCGCGATGAATTCGGGCGGGGCGCATTGCCTGAAATACGGGGTGACGACGAACAACCTTCTGGGCGTGACCTTGGTCAAGATGGACGGGACCATAGTGACCTTGGGCGGGCCGTGGAGCGAGCCCTCTGGTCTCGACCTTCTGGGCGTCGTCTGCGGGTCCGAAGGCCAGCTTGGCGTCGTCACCGAAGCCTGGCTGCGCATCCTGCCAAAGCCCGAAGGCGCCCGGCCGGTGCTTGTCGGCTTCAACTCGAACGAAGTCGCGGGGGCCTGCGTCAGCGACATCATCAAGGCCGGCATCCTGCCCGTCGCCATCGAATTCATGGACCGCCCCTGCATCCGCGCCACCGAGGCCTTTGCCAAAGCCGGTTACCCGGACTGCGAGGCGCTCCTGATCATCGAGGTCGAAGGCTCTGACGCGGAGATCGCCGAACAACTGGCCCGGATCAAGGACATCGCGCTGGCCCACGACCCCGTGGAGTTCCGCGAAGCCGCCGATGAGGACCAAGCCAAACGCATCTGGCTAGGCCGCAAGTCGGCATTCGGTGCCATGGGCCAGATCAACGACTACATGTGCCTGGACGGGACGATCCCGGTATCGTCGCTGCCCTTCGTGTTGAAGCGCATCGGCGAGATGAGCAGCGACTTCGGCCTCGACGTCGGCAACGTGTTCCACGCAGGCGACGGGAACATGCACCCCTT
The DNA here is from genome assembly GCA_046076605.1 of Tabrizicola sp. Lineage (GTDB taxonomy): Bacteria > Pseudomonadota > Alphaproteobacteria > Rhodobacterales > Rhodobacteraceae > Tabrizicola. The sequence goes on along the minus strand of JBJTSJ010000288.1, from coordinate 3,158 downwards.
GATCCTGTTCAACGCGAACAAGCCCGGCGATCTGGAGAAGTGCGAGGCCTTCGGGGCCGAGATCCTGAAGCTGTGCGTCGAGGTGGGCGGGTGTCTCACCGGCGAGCATGGTGTCGGGATCGAGAAGCGCGACCTGATGTCGGTGCAGTTCGCCACGCCGGACATGGAGGCGCAGATGCGGGTGAAGGATGTGTTCGACCCGAAGTGGCTGTTGAACCCGGCGAAGGTGTTTCCGCTGGGCGTCAGTGCCGATCGGCGCGCGGGTTGATGCCCCCGGGGCGCTGCCCCGGACCCCGGAGTATTTGGAACGAGAGCAAGACATGCGGCCTTCAAGTGAAACGGAACTGGCGGACGCCGTGGCGGGGGCCTCAGTTCCTTTGCTGGTGCGGGGTGGGGGCACGCGGACGCTGGGCCATGCGGTTGGCGAGGTGCTGGAAACGGGGGGCCTCACCGGGGTGGAACTTTACGAGCCGGGCGCGCTGACGCTGGTCGTGCGGGCCGGGACGCCGGTGGCGGAGGTAGAGCGGGTGCTGGCCGGGGAGCGTCAACGCCTTGCCTTCGAAGTGCCGGACTTGCGCGGGCTTCTGGGGCGCGAGGGCGTGTCGACCATCGGCGGGGTGGTGGCCGCCAATGCCTCCGGGCCGCGCCGGGTGCAGGTGGGCGCGTGCCGGGACGCCTGCCTGGGGGTGCGGTTCGTGGATGGCAGCGGGACCGTGGTCAAGAATGGTGGGCGGGTGATGAAGAATGTCACCGGCTATGATCTGGTGAAGCTTCTGGCGGGCAGCCGAGGGGCTTTGGGAATACTGACCGAAGTCAGTTTCAAGGTGCAGGCCCTGCCCGAGGCCGAGGCAACGCTGGTGGTCGAGGGCTTAGGCGACGAGCCGGGGCTGGCGGCCCTTCGGGCGGCGCTGGGCTCGCCCTATGACATCTCGGGCGCCGCGCGCCACTCGGGTCGTAGCCTGATCCGGGTCGAAGGGATGGCGGGGTCGGTCGCATATCGCGTGGAACAGTTGAAGGCCCGGGTCGGCGGAGAGGTCACCCTGGCCGAAGGGGCCGAAAGCGCCGCCCTTTGGCGCGAAGTGCGCGACGTGGTCCCGCTGCAGGGCAAGCCGGGCGATGTCTGGCGCATCGCGACGCTGCCTACCGCCGCGGCCGGTATCGTGGCGCGGCTGAACGGCGAGGCACTTTACGACTGGGGCGGCGGGCTGATCTGGCTGCTCCTCGGCCCCGGGCGCGGCGCGGAGGTCGCGGCGGCAGTGGCGGGCAGGGGGCATGCCACGCTGGCAAGGGGCGAAGGCAGGCCGGTCTTTCCGCCGGAAGCGCCCGAGGTGGCGGCTCTGACGGCGGCCTTGAAGGTCAAGTTCGACCCCCGTGGCATACTGAACCGAGGAGGCACCCATGGACTGTGAAGGGCTACCTGCCGGGCCGGAACTGACCGTCTGCCAGGCCGCGCGCGCCGCCGCCGAGGCTGCCGGGGCGGCAAAGAAACTTGCGGAGGGCGACAGCCTCGGCGAGACGATCGTCGCCGTGATGGGTGCCGTCGGCGCTCTTCTGTTGCCGGTCCTGGCCATCGTGGTGGTGATCAAGGTCTGGCCGATCCTGCGGGATCTGTTCGAAACCCGCAAATTCACTTTGAAGATCGGCGGTTTCGAGCTGTCCGCGCAGGAGGCTACCGACCAGATCCGCAAGCAGATCGAGGAACTGCAAGCGCAGATCGACTTGTTGAAGTCCGCCTCCCGCGCTGCCGGTACGATGCCGGATGGCGCGGTTGCCGAAGCGGCGGCAGCCGAGCTGGCCGAACCCCGGTCGACGATGGGCCGGGCGCACAAGATCCTCTGGGTTGACGACAAACCTTCAAACAATGCCTTCCTGATCGCCGATTTCCAGGATCGCGGCATTGTCGTCGATCAGGCGCTGTCAACCAACGAGGCCATGCAAAGGCTTGCCTCGCGGTCCGGCGACTACCGCGTGATCATCTCGGATCTTGGACGCACCGAGGCCAACCGCTACGTCGCGGACGCCGGCAAGCGGCTTGCCAGCGAAATCAGGGCAGTGGGTCTTGCGACCCCGCTGGCGATCTTTTCCAGCGCGCGCGCGGCCGCCGATCGCGACCCGTTGATCCAGGCTGGCGCCAACGAGGTCATGAACAATACCTCCCGGCTTCGGTCCTGGGTTCTGCAGCACTTCCAGGAACGGGCAAACTGACATCATGCAAACCACTTTCACGCCCGAACAATTGGCCGACCCCGGCATCGCGCGGGCGAACCAGATCCTGCGGTCCTGCGTCCATTGCGGGTTTTGCACCGCGACCTGTCCGACCTACCAGGTGCTGGGGGACGAACTCGACAGCCCCAGGGGCCGCATCTACCTGATCAAGGACATGCTGGAGGCGGGGCGGCCGGCGGATGAAAAGACGGTCAAGCACATCGACCGCTGCCTGTCCTGCCTTGCCTGCATGACCACCTGCCCGTCGGGCGTGCATTACATGCATCTGATCGACCATGCCCGCGCGCATGTGGAAAAAACCTACCGCAGGCCCTTCATGGACCGCCTCCTCCGCGCGACCCTCGCCCGGATCATCCCCTATCCCGGCCGCTTCCGTCTGGCGCTGCTGGCGGCGAAGATCGGTAAACCCTTCGCCTGGATGATCCCCGACGCGCGGGTGCAGGCGATGTTGAAGATGGCTCCGAAGACCATCCCTCCGGTCAGCCGCAACGACGACCCGCAGGTCTTTCCGGCGCAAGGCCCGCGGAAGATGCGCGTTGCCCTGATGACCGGCTGCGCCCAGAAGGCGCTGAACACGGACATCAACGATGCCACGATCCGCCTCCTCCGCCGCCTGGGGTGCGAGGTCGTTATCGCCAAGGGGCAGGGCTGCTGCGGTGCGCTGACGCATCACATGGGGAAGGAGGACCTGTCCCATTCCCACGCCGCCGCCACGATCCGCGCCTTCATGGCGGAACACCGGGCGGGGGGACTGGATGCCATCGTCATCAACACCTCGGGCTGCGGGACGACGGTGAAGGACTACGGCCACATGTTCCGCAACGATCCTTTGGCCGAGGACGCGGCGACGGTCGCGGGGTTGGCCAAGGACGTCAGCGAACTCCTCGCGAAACTCGACCCGCCGCTGGGTGCGCCGAAGGGCTTGCGCGTGG
>JBJTSJ010000287.1:0-16865 GCA_046076605.1 Tabrizicola sp. | reverse complement strand
CGCTGATCGCGGGCCTCCCCGGACTTCTCACCTGGATCGCCCTCGCGCTGCACGCGCAAAGCCAGATCCTCCTCTCCGACTACGTCCAGCACTACGGCCTGACCCGCGCCCGCCGCCCCGACGGCAAGCTTGAACCCGTCGGCCCCGCCCACAGCTGGAACACCGCGCACTGGTTCTCTTCGGCGATGATGCTGAACGCCCCCCGCCATTCCGACCACCACGTCCACCCCTCCCGCCCCTTCCCCGCCCTCCGCCTCCCCGACGACGCCCCCCGCCTGCCCTGGCCTCTCCCCCTCGCCTGCGCCCTCGCCCTCGCCCCCCGTACCTGGCGCCGCGCCATGTCCCCACACCTCACCCGCTGGCGGGATTCCCGACCCGCCGCCGCCCCCCCGGACACGTCGGCTTGACTGGCCATCCCGCGCGGCCTCTGGCACTCTCCCGGGAAGACCGAACGGAGCCCAAGATGCGAGCCTTCCTTCTGCCCCTGATCCTTGCTGCCACACCTGTCTTTGCCGAAACCCCGCTGAACGCCGACGAATTCGACGCCGCTACCGTCAACCAGACCCTGACCTACGACTACGGCAACGGCCTTTTCGGCACCGAGGAATACCTCGAGGGCCGGCGCGTCCGCTGGGCCTTCGAGGGCGACCTCTGCATCTATGGCGTCTGGCATCAGAAGGACGACCAGATCTGCTTCGAATACGAAAACGATCCCACGCCCGCCTGCTGGCTTTACTTCTTGGAAGAGGGCAAGGTCCGCGGGCGCTACATGGGCGAAGGCGGCGGGTGGGAGATCCTTGAATCCTCCCGCGATGCGGGACCCCTGCCCTGCGCCGGGCCGGACGTGGGGGTGTGATGCGCCTTTCCCTGGTTGCCCTGGCGCTGGCCAGCCCCGCCCTGGCCGAAACGCCCCTGACCGCAGCCGAATTCCAGGCCCACATCGGCCAGAACACGATCGGCTATGAATACAGCAACGGCGTGCGCGGCACCGCCGACTATGGACCCGACCGTACGCTTCTCTGGGCCTTCGAGGATGAAACCTGCTTTGCGGGCACCTGGTTCGACCGGGGCAACGAGATCTGCTTTGCCTATGCCGACGGCACGCTGTCGGCCTGCTGGCACTTCTTCATGAACGGCGACCGGCTGCGCGGCACGGCCACCTACCTCTCCTCCGGCAGCCCGCTTGACCTCGAACTTTTCGAAGTTGCGCACACCGACCAGCCCCTGCGCTGCGCTGGCCCGGACGTGGGGGTCTGACGATGCGCAGCCCCATCCCGGCCCTGATCCTTGGGCTTGCTCTGGTCCCAATCCGAGTCTCCGCCGACACCCCGCTCACCGCCGAGGAATTCGAATCCCACGTCACCGGCAAGACCCTGACCTACCAGCAGTTCGACGACATCTTCGGCATCGAGGAATACCTCCCCGACCGCAAGGTCCGCTGGAGCATCGCACCCAACGAATGCCAGTACGGCACCTGGTATCCCGAAGGGGACTACATCTGCTTTGTTTACGAATATGACCCCACGCCCTCGTGCTGGACCTTCTGGCTGAAGGACGGCGCGCTGGTGGCACTGTCGGACTCGGCATCTCCGGGCGAGGAACTGTACGAAGCCGCGGCAGACGACACACCCTTGCCCTGCCCCGGCCCGGACGTGGGGGTCTGATGCGCCTTGCCCTTACGCTCATCCTTGCGGTCCAGGCGGCGCAAGCCCAGACCCCGATGACGCCCGAAGAGTTCGAACGCTGGGCCACCGGCAAGACCCTCGACTACGCGACTGACGGTCAGGTCTGGGGGTCCGAGGCCTATCTGCCAGGCCGACGTGTCGTCGACGCCGATACCGGCGGTCCCTGCCGCGACGGGTCTTGGTATGCCGATGGTGACGCAGTCTGCTTCGTCTATCCAGACTTCGATGGCACGCATTGCTGGCTTTATTGGCGCGAAGGCGACGCGGTTTTTGCGAAACCCGTGCTTTCTGCCCCCGAAGACGCCCCGCAACGGGTCAGCCCCGCCGCCACCCCCCTCGCCTGTGCCCCAGAGGTGGGCGTATGACATGCGTATAGCCCTTCTCGCGCTTGCCTTCGCCGCACCGGCCCTTGCAGAGACTCCACTGAGCGGCGTCGAATTCGATGCCCTGACCCAGGGCCGCAGCATGACCTGGGCCGTGCACGGCACCGTCTACGGCGTGGAACAATACCTTCCCGACCACAGGGTCCGCTGGGCCCCCCTCGAAGCCGATTGCAAGCTTGGCCACTGGTACGAAGATGGTCCGGCAATCTGCTTCAAGTATCAAGAGGACCTTCAGCCCGATTGCTGGATCATCACCCGTGCCGGGGACGGCCTTAGCGCGCGCTACACCACGAACCCGCCCGACGCCGAACCCGCCTTTGTTGCCGAGACCCCCGACCCTCCTGCCTGCTTCGGCCCAGAGGTCGGCGCCTGATGCGTCTCCTTGCAGCGGCCCTCTTCCTTCTTTCGAGCTCGGACGTGGCACGCGCCCAGTCCGATCCGCCGATGTCGGTTGAAGATTTCGAAGCCTTCGTCGAAGGCCGCACCATGGACACCCATGACCAGACAGGACGCTATGGGGTCGAGACCTTCCTGCCCGGTCGCCGTGCGATCTGGCGCGACGCCCAGCAATGCCTTGAAGGCAGCTGGCGACCGGTGGGCGACCAGATCTGCTTCAAGTATGACACCGATCCGTTCCAGTACTGCTGGACCTATCATGACCGTGGCGACTGGATGATGGCCTGGCTCGACGGCGACCGCAGCAGCCAGCCGATCATGCTGTACCCGTCAAAAGAGGTGGTGACCTGCGAAGGCTATTTCGGGGTGTGACCTCGGGGCCCGATCCGGCGCACGATCCTTCACCGAAGGATCGCTTCCCCCGATTTTTCGCCGAAAAATCGTCCACCACGGGGCAGGGAACACGGTTAAGTCCACCCTAACACGACGACACAAGCCCTTGATTTTGCTTGCATCGGCGATGCGCCCAGTGTGGACAGCCCGCCTCAGAACAGGCTCCCCTGCCCCCCGTCGCCTTCGCCCTTGGCCCGCTTTCCGGACCTGCCCCCGACCAGCATCCGCCCGTCCCGAAACTCGATTTCCAGGGCAGCCGCCTTCTCCGCCCCCGCCTTTGAGGTGACGACCGCCCCATCCCCCCTGATGACCGCATAGCCCCGTTTCAGCGTCTCATGATAGCCGAGCGTGACACGGGTCCGGTCCAGCGCCTCCAGCCGGTCCGAAAGCCGCCGGAACCGCTGCTCTGACGCCGCCTCCATCCGCTCCGCCAGCCGCGAGAGGTCCCGCTGCCCGTCCGATACCTTCCGCCCCGCCTCGCCCAGCATCCGCGCCAGCGCCGGGGCCAACCGCGCCGCCAGCCCCTCCAGCCGCTCTCCCCGCCGCTCCAGCCGCAGAAGGATCGCCCGGCCCAGCCGCTCCCCCTTTGCCTCCATCAGGTCCCGCTGCCGCGCCAGCACCCCCCGCAGCGCCTGCGGCTGCAACCGCCCTGCAATCCGGTCGAACTCCCGGTGCTTCTTCGACACCGCCAGCCCCAGCGCCGCCCCCAGCCGCATCGCGCCCGCATCCAGCCGCTGCAAAGGCGTCGCCACCAGCGTCTCCACCCGCGGCAAGGCACGGCTCAGATCCCGCAGCCGCTGCCGCCGCTGCACCACCCCCTGTCCGATCCCCCGCACCAGCCGCGCGCCCAGCGCCTCCAGCGTCGCGAGGAGTTCCAGCCGCACCGGCACCGCCAGCTCGGCTGCCGCCGTCGGCGTCGGCGCCCGCAGGTCGGCCGCATAGTCGATCAGCGTGGTGTCCGTCTCGTGCCCCACGGCACTGATCAACGGAATCCCCGACCCCGCCGCCGCCCGGACAACGACCTCTTCGTTGAACCCCCAGAGGTCCTCCAGTGACCCGCCGCCCCGCGCCACGATCAGCACATCCGGTCGCGGGATCGGCCCTCCAGGCTCGATCGCATTGAACCCGCGGATCGCCGCCGCCACCTGCGCCGCGCAGTCCTGCCCCTGCACCGCCACCGGCCAGACCAGCACATGCCGGGGAAAGCGGTCCCGCAGCCGGTGCAGGATATCCCGGATCACCGCCCCGCTGGGCGAGGTCACCACCCCGATCACCTTCGGAAGGTACGGAATGGGTTTCTTCCGCGCCGGATCGAACAACCCCTCCGACGCCAGCGCCGCCTTCCGCTTCTCCAGCATCGCCATCAGCGCGCCCGCACCTGCAGGCGCCACGTCATCGACGATCAGCTGATACTTCGACTGGCCGGGAAAGGTGGTCATCCGGCCCGTGGCCACGACCTCCATCCCCTCTTCGGGCCGCACCTGCATCCGCGCGACCTGGCCCTTCCAGCTGATCGCCGCAATCACCGCCCGGTCATCCTTCAGGTCGAAGTAAAGATGCCCCGAGGCCGGACGCGACACGCGCCCCACCTCGCCCCGGACCCGCACCAGTCCGAACTCTCCCTCGATCACCCGCTTCACCGCGCCCGACAGCTCGGACACGGTGTATTCCGGCTGGTTCCCCTGCGGCGCGGGGCTTTCGTCGATCAGGTCCATGGCAGGTCCATGCTTGCCCTCCATCGCCACCGACCCTATGACGCCCACACGAAACTTCCAAGCGGGGCGCGCGGCCATGAACATCCTGATCCTCGGCTCCGGCGGTCGTGAGCATGCCCTGGCCTGGGCGGTGAAGCAGAACCCCAAATGCGACCGCCTGATCGTCGCCCCCGGCAATGCGGGCATCGCGATGCTCGCTGAATGCGCCGACATCGACATCCTCGACGGGGCGACGGTCGTCACCTTCTGCGAGGAAAACGACATCGACTTCGTGATCGTCGGCCCCGAGGCTCCCCTCGCCGCAGGGGTCGCCGACGCAGCCCGCGTCGCGGGCCTCCTGACCTTCGGCCCCTCCGCCGAAGCAGCACGGCTGGAGGCCTCGAAAGCCTTCACCAAGGAGATCTGCGACGCCTGCGCCGCCCCCACTGCCGCCTACGCCCGCTTCACTGAAGCAGACCCCGCCAAGGCCTACATCCGCGCCGAAGGCGCTCCCATCGTGGTCAAGGCCGACGGCCTCGCCGCAGGCAAGGGCGTCGTCGTCGCCACCACCCTCGCCGAAGCCCTGAGCGCGGTAGACGACATGTTCGGCGGCAGCCTGGGTGCTGCCGGGGCCGAAGTGGTGATCGAAGAGTTCATGACGGGCGAAGAGGCAAGCTTCTTCATCCTCACCGACGGCACGAACGCCCTGCCCATCGGCACCGCCCAGGACCACAAGCGCGCCTTTGACGGCGACACCGGCCCCAATACCGGCGGCATGGGTGCCTACTCCCCCGCCCCGGTCCTGACCGAGGCCATCCAGCAGCAGGCGATGGAGGAAATCGTCCTCCCCACGATCCGCGAAATGGCGCGGCGCGGCACGCCCTACCAGGGGGTCCTCTATGCAGGCCTGATGATCGAAGGCGGCCGCGCCCGCCTTGTGGAATACAACGCCCGCTTTGGCGACCCCGAGGCCCAGGTCCTGATGATGCGCCTTGGCGCCCAGGCGCTGGACCTGATGCTGGCGACCGCCGAGGGACGGCTCAACGAAGCCCAGGTCAACTGGGCCGAGGACCACGCCCTGACCGTGGTCATGGCCACGCAAGGCTACCCCGGCGCCTACGCCAAGGGATCGCAGATCCGCGGCCTTGAAGACCTCCCCGAAGACAGCCGCCACATGGTCTTCCACGCCGGCACTAGCGCGCGCGACGCCCAGATCGTCGCCGCAGGAGGCCGCGTCCTGAACGTCACAGCCCGCGGCGCCTCCCTGCGCGAAGCCCGCGACGCCGCCTATGCCATGGTCGACCGCATCGACTGGCCCGCAGGCTTCTGCCGCCGCGACATCGGCTGGCGCGCGCTCTCCGACTGACCCACCTCCCCTTTGCCCTTGTCCAAAACACTCCCGACGGAGGCCGCCCGAGGAGGAGGGCGCCAGTCCCGACGACGAGGCAAAGAGTCTTCGCGCGCCAGCGCTCATTTTCACGACCCCGGCCACTTGCACCGCCCCTTGGCCTTGCATATGACGCGGCGGGAATTCTGACGGGCCCTTAGGGGGGGACCATGCCGCTTCTGGTGATGAAATTCGGAGGAACCTCGGTCGCCGACCTTTCGCGGATCGAGAATGCCGCGAAGAAGGTGCAGGCCGAGGTCGAGCGCGGCTATGACGTGATCGTCATCGTCTCGGCCATGTCCGGCAAGACCAACGAGCTTGTGGGCTGGGTCGAGACCACCTCGAAGCTTTACGACGCCCGCGAATACGATGCCGTCGTCTCCTCGGGAGAGAACGTGACCGCAGGCCTCATGGCGCTGCGCCTGCAGGAAATGGGCGTGCCCGCGCGCAGCTGGCAGGGCTGGCAAGTGCCGATCAACACCACCTCGGCACATGGTGCCGCGCGCTTCGTCAGCATTCCGCGCGAGAATCTGGACGCCAAGTTCGCCGAAGGCTTCAAGGTCGCCGTCGTGGCCGGTTTCCAGGGCCTCTCGCCCGAAGGCCGGATCACCACGCTCGGCAGGGGCGGGTCGGACACCACCGCCGTCGCCTTCGCCGCAGCCTTCGGTGCGGAACGCTGCGACATCTACACCGACGTCGACGGCGTCTACACTACCGACCCCCGCATCAGCCCCAAGGCGCGCAAGCTCGACAAGATCGCCTTCGAGGAGATGCTCGAACTCGCCTCCCTCGGTGCCAAGGTCCTGCAGACGCGGTCCGTGGAACTCGCGATGCGTTACAAGGTCCGCCTGCGGGTGGTCTCTTCCTTCGAGGAGGTCGACGAGACCTCTGGAACCCTGGTCTGCGACGAGGATGAAATCATGGAATCGAAAGTTGTCTCTGGCGTCGCCTACAGCCGTGATGAGGCGAAGATGACCCTTCTGCGGGTCGAAGACCGGCCCGGCGTCGCCGCCGCGATCTTCGGGTCCCTGGCCGATGCGGGCGTGAACGTCGACATGATCGTTCAGAACATCTCGGAACAGGACGACCCCAGCGACAAGCGCGCCCACACCGACATGACCTTCAGCCTGCCGACGAACCAGGTCGACCGCGCGAAGAAGGCCATCGAGGACGCCGCGACGGCGGGCAAGTTCGTCTATACCACTCTGGTGACGGACTCGGACGTGGCCAAGGTCTCCGTGGTAGGCATCGGGATGCGGTCGCAGGTCGGCGTTGCGGCCAAGATGTTCGCGGCGCTGGCGGCGGAAAACGTGAACATCAAGGTCATCACGACGTCCGAGATCAAGATCAGCGTGCTGATCGACCGCAAGTACATGGAACTTGCCGTTCAGGCGCTGCACGACACGTTCGAGCTGGAAAAGGCCTGAAGGCAGTCCTCCCTTTGACCCGGATCATGGCGGCCCGCCCGACTTTCCGACAGGATGGTCAGGCGGGCCGCTGCACATCCGGTTCGCCATAGCGGGTGATGCCATGCGACAGGTCTGCATCCTTGGAATATCGGGAAAGCTCGGCCAGTACATGACCGGCCACGCTCTGGACCGAGGATATCGCGTCCACGGGGTCTGTCGTCCGGAAAGTGTGGGCAAGCTTGCCCGGTGGGCGACCGAATCCGCGTGTTTCCCGGCCGCACCGATGACCGCGCGGTGGTGGCTGAGGCGCTGAAAGGCTGCGACGGCGTCCTTGCCGTTCTGGTGCCCTGGGGCGTCAGAGGATATGCGACCGGCACAGCCCGGGCCGTCCTGGACCTGGCTGACCCAGGCGCGCGGCTGGTCTTTTCCTGCGGATGGCACATCAGCCGCGACGGGCTGGATCGCTATCCCTTCTCCCTGCGCCTGCAGATGCGGCTCATCCCACCGCTGGTCAAACTGTTCCGCATCGCTGACATCGGCGATCAGGAACGCGCCGCGGCCACGATCTTCACCTCAGACCGGGACTGGACCTTGGTGCGCGGCAGCGATCTGGAGGAAGGCCCTTCGGAAGGCCTGCCGCGCTGGTCAGCCCATGTCGGCGATCCGGTTCTGGCCGCCAACCGTACCCGCCGCACCGATTTCGCGCTGTTCATGGTCGCGGCGCTGACCGATCCGACCCTCATCCGGCAGGCCCCCGCCATCGTCAGCTGCAGGGCCGCCTAAGGATCGTGCAGTCGCCAGCGCGGCGCTGCGCGGCTACGCCATTCCCCTTCCCCCGCAGCCGTTGCTTCGCCTATAGATAGGGCATGACCCGAAGGACGCATGATGCCCGAACGCAGTGAAAGCGACAGCCGCAAGCTTCTGCGCCGCCTGCGCGATGTGCTGTCCGTCTCGGGTGGGGGCCAGGACCGGCTCGACCGCATCACCCACCTGATTGCCGACAGCATGGGGACCGAGGTCTGCTCGATCTACCTCTTCCGCGACCCCGAAACGCTGGAGCTTTGCGCGACGGAAGGCCTGAAGCCTGAAGCCGTCCACCAGACCCGGATGAAGCTGGGCGAGGGCCTCGTCGGCCGCGTCGCCCGCACCGGCCAGCCGGTGAACACCGCCGACGCGCCCAGTGAAAAGGGTTTTCGCTATATGCCCGAAACTGGGGAGGAACTGTTCTCCTCCTTCCTCGGTGTGCCGATCCAGCGCGTGGGCGAGAAACTTGGCGTCCTCGTCGTCCAGTCAAAGACGGCCCGCCAGTTCTCGGAAGACGATATCTACGCCCTCGACGTCGTCGCCATGGTGCTGGCCGAGATGACCGAGCTTGGCGCCTTCACCGCGGGCGACGGGGCGATGCGGGCCTTGCACAAGCAGGCGGTGATGTTCCGCGCCACCTCGGGCCAGGAAGGCGCCGCCGAGGGCCGCGTCTGGCTCCACGAACCCCGCGTGGTCGTCACCAACCCCGTCGCAGACGACCCCCTGACCGAGATCGAGCGCATCAAGGCCGCCGTCGGCGAACTCCGCGTCTCCATCGACGACCTCCTCGAAGCGCAGGCTCTCGACAAGGACCAGAAGCAGGTCCTGGAAGCCTACCGCATGTTCGCCCATTCCCGCGGCTGGCTGCGGCGGATGGAGGAGGACATCATGCGCGGCCTCTCTGCCGAGGCTGCGGTGGAAAAGGAACAATCCGCGGCCCGCGCCCGGATGGAACAGGTCCCCGACCAGTACCTCCGCGAACGCCTGCAGGACCTCGACGACCTGTCGAACCGGCTCCTGCGCATCCTCACCGGCCAGGGCCGCGACACCGGCGCGGAAATGCCCGACAACCCGGTCCTCGTCGCCCGCAACATCGGCCCGGCCGAACTTTTCGACTACGGCCGCAAGCTGAAGGGCGTCGTCTTGGAGGAAGGCTCCGTCGGCTCCCACGCCGCCATCGTCGCCCGCGCCCTTGCCATTCCCCTCGTCATCAACGCCTCCCGCGTCGTGGCCGAGGCGCTGAACGGCGACCACATCCTGGTCGACGGCGACCAAGGCATCGTCCACCTGCGGCCCGAGGAAACCGTCGCCCGCGCCTTCCGCGACAAGATCGCCATGCAGGCCGAGGCGCAGAAGCGCTACGCCTCCCTCCGCACCCTGCCCGCCACCACCACCTGCGGCACTACCATCGCGCTTCACATGAATGCAGGGCTCATGGCCGACCTCCCCAGCCTCGAAGGCTCGGGCGCGGAAGGCGTCGGCCTCTTCCGCACGGAACTCCAGTTCCTCGTCCGCTCCAAGATGCCGCAGCGCGCCGAACTTGCCCGCCTCTACGCCCGGGTGATGGACGCCGCCAAAGGCCGCCGCGTCGCCTTCCGCACCCTCGACATCGGGTCCGACAAGGTCCTGCCCTACATGAAACCGCCCGAGGAGCCGAACCCCGCCATGGGCTGGCGCGCGGTCCGCGTGGGCCTCGACAAACCCGGCGTGTTGCGCATGCAGCTCCAGGCACTGATCCGCGCCGCGAATGGCCGCCCCCTCACCATCATGTTCCCCCTCATCACCGAGATGAGCGAATTCCAGGCCGCCCGTGGCCATGCCCTGCGCGAACTCCACCGCGAGAAATCCTTGGGCCACCCCGTCCCCGAACGGATCGAGATCGGCGCGATGATGGAGACGCCAAGTCTCGCCTATGCGCCCCGCACCTTCTTCGAGCTGACCGATTTCATCAGCGTCGGCGGCAACGACCTGAAGCAGTTCTTCTTCGCCGCCGACCGCGAGAACGAACTCGTCCGCCGTCGCTATGACACGCTGAACCTGACCTTCCTGAACTTCCTCGAACACATCGTCGCCCGCTGCGCCGAAACCGGAACCATGCTCTCCTTCTGCGGCGAGGACGCCGGTCGCCCGATAGAGGCGCTGGCGCTTGCGGCCATCGGTTTCCGGACGCTCTCGATGCGCCCGGCTTCGGTCGGGCCGGTCAAGGCACTGCTCCGCAAGATCGACCTGACCGAGGCGCGCAAGGTGATCGACCGGGCGCGCAGCGAGGGCGCTGAAAGCGCACGTCCCGCCCTGATGGACTGGTTGTCGACGGTCGACACCTGAAGCCTGCGGCGCAACGGGCGTCAGGCCCGCGCAACGGTCTCGATCAGCCGGGCACCGTGCAACATTGCCAGCAATGCCTGCACATCAGTCACTACCTTGGCGGCGTCCGTCTCGGGGAAGGCTTCAAGCAGCAGGTCCAGAATGTCTTGCGGGGTGACCGGGTCTTCCAGCACTGACCAGATCACGCTGGCCAGCGCATCCATGCGGTGAATGGCCAGGCCCTCTGGATCAGCCAGATAAAGGGTGTTTCCGATCTCTTCCGCAATCGTCCCCATCCGCTGCCGGATCGGATCATCGTCACTGCGGGGCGCCAGGTCGGGCCCGTCAAACCGCGCCAGCTGGAAGGCCAGCTCTTCGCCCAGGGTCGCGGTGGGACCGTCGTCAGGCCACTCCGCAAAGCCTGCCGCCAGGCAGGCCACCGCTTCCGTCAGGCCGGAATAGGTCAAACGAAACACCGGCAGCTCTGCCAGCGTTGCGGCCATCAGATGCAGGATGTCGCCCGAGTGTCGATCGCGCGTGAAATTCTGGTGCAACAGCACGTCCATCGCAGCGTCCGGCGCAACCCGTTCCAGGCGCGCGTCCGCCGCATCGTCCTGACGATCCAGGATCACGAAGGCCCCAAGCGGCCGGACAACCCCGTGCTTTGGCTGCTCGGGCAGGGACAAATACAGATACTGTCGGTTCCGCGCCCCACTAACTTCGGCAACCCAATCCTTGAACGCAGGCGGAACGGTGTCCGGCAAGGGCAGGCGCAGGCGCGGTGCAATCCCCATGGCGCGGCCAAGGGCCCGCCTGTCCGTCGTGAAGGACAAGGGCAGCACGTCGTCGCTGAACAGTGGATGTCCCGCCATCGCCAGCGCCGCCGACAAGGTGCTTTTCCCGGCCCGCCGGATGTTGGGGAAGACCACAAGCCTTCCCGCCATCTCGACCGCCGCCGCATGCAGGCAGATCACCCGCGGATCTTCGGCCGGCAAGGCAAAGGCCAGCGCCGAGATTGCATCGCAGACCGCATTGACCGGATCGAACTGGCGCGTCGGGCGGTTCTCGACATGCCAGGCGCAGCTGAGAAGACCGTCGTCCGCGGTCGCAGCGATCGAAAAGAACGGCAGGGCCGCCGGGTCGGCGGCTTGCACCTGACAGGACCATCCCGGGATCACATCGGGGATCAGGGACAGGACGGACGCCGCACGGTCAAGGCGCAGGGGCGCGGTCAGTCCTTCAAAGACAACGTCCTGCAGCATCGGTCCTTTTCCGGTAGTCCCCGGCGCGCTTGCGCCGGGGGTCAGTCTCAGGCTGCTGCCGGATCAGGGCGCAGTCGTCGTCTCGGCACAGCCCGCATCATCATCCGTCGGGCCCGAGCACAAGCTGGGCGAGGTCGAGGTGCTCGACGAGTTGGACTCGCTGGACGAGCTCGGGCTGCTGGAATCGCTGGAGCTGCTGGAGCTGCTGGAGCCGCTGGAACCGCTCGACCCGCTGCTCGCCTGTGCTATGCTCAGCGTGGTGACGGCCGGGACGGCATAGGCACCAAGGGCCAGGGCAGCGATCCGGGTCAGCGCCTTGCGGCGCGACAGGCTGCGTTCGTTTGCGTCTTGGGTCATGTCGTTCTCCTCGTTCAATGTGACAGTTTCGTGCACCAGACACGACATTTTCGTAACGCCTGGATGAATCAGCCATGCGGCAACAAAATGACCTTGGCTACTTGCCCAGGGTTTATTCAGGCGAAATAAACCTAAGGTATAGGCAGACATTCGCGTGCGATTGAGCGGCCCTCCGCGGTCGGAAATTACAATCAGCGGTGGCAGACGACAAGAACAGCGCAGTCGCCAGCCCCCGCAACCCGCCGCATCTCGACCGCGCCAGCGCCAGCCTTTTCCTTGCCCGACGATGGCCCGGACCGTGGTGGGACAGCGGCAAGTCAGAGTGTTAAAGAACCCCTAAAGAGCGCGCGCAAGCCATTGATTTATCTTGCGTCCCTGAAACTGTCCACCGTGGACAGGGTCGTCACACGGAACGGAAAAGACCTGCATGGGACCGCCGCAGCTCGGCCTTTTGGACCTTCCCCATCGCATTCCGGGGCAGGTCCTGCAGGACCAGAACCCGCTTCGGAATCTTGAAGGCGGCCAGCCTCTCCCGCAGCGCATCGCGGACCGACCCCTCTTCCAGAACTGCCCCCTTCGCGGCGACAAGACAGGCCACCACCGCCTCGCCGAAATCCGGGTGCGGCACCCCGATCACCGCGCTGGCAGCGACCCCCGGCAGGTCATCCAGCGCCGCCTCGACCTCGGCCGGATAGACATTCAGCCCCCCGGTGATCACCAGATCCTTCGCCCGCCCCAGGATCGACAGGTAACCCCGGTCATCGAAGGCCCCCATGTCCCCGGTCACGAACCAGTCGTCCCGGAACTCCTCCGCCGTCTTCTCCGGCAGCCGCCAGTAGCCCTGAAAGACGTTCGGCCCCCTGACCTCGATCGCCCCCACTTCCCCCACCGGCAGCACCGCGCCGTTCGTCCCGGTGACCCGCACCTCCACGCCCGGCAGCGGCATCCCCACCGTCCCCGCCCGCCGGTCCCCATCGTAGGGATTCGAGGTGATCATGTTCGTCTCGGTCATCCCGTAGCGTTCCAGGATCGCATGCCCCGTCCGCTCCCTCCACTCCATATGGGTGGCCGGGGACAAGGGTGCGGAACCGGAGATGAAGAGCCGGAGATGCGAGGTCACCTCCCGCGTCAGCCCCGGGTCGGCCAGAAGCCGGGTATAGAAGGTCGGCACGCCCATCATCACTGAGGCCCCCGTCAGCGCGGCAAGGACAGAGGCAGGCTGGAAGGCACGGTGAAAGATCATCGACGCCCCGGAATAGAGGACACAGTTCGTCGCCACGAACAGGCCATGGGTGTGAAAGACAGGCAGCGCGTGGAGGAGGACATCCCCTTCCGTGAACCGCCACAGCCCCACCAAGGCCTCGGCGTTCGAGGCCAGGTTCTCGCGCGTCAACATTACCCCTTTCGACCGCCCCGTGGTTCCCGAGGTGTACAGGATCGCCGCCAGATCGTCCGGCCCGTGGGCGGGATCAGCGAACACAGCCTCCTGCCCTGTGGCCCGCGCCAGAAGGTCCGGCAAGGCCATCACGCGCGCGCCAAGGCCCGCCAACCCCTCCACCCGCCCCGGATCGGTGACGGCCAGCGCGGGCTCGGCATCGGTCAGGAAATGTGCGGTCTCGGCCACGGTGTAGCCCGGGTTTACCGGCAGGAAGATCACCCCGGTCCGCAGGCAGGCGAGATAAAGCGACAGGACCGCCTCGCACTTTTCGACCTGCACCAGCAGCCGGTCGCTCTTCTGCAGACCCAGCGACAGCAGCATGTTCGCAAGCCGCCCCGTCTCGGCCAACAGGTCGGCATAAGTCCCGCCATCCACGATCCATATCCGCGCCGGATCGGCGGCCATCTCTTTCAGCTTGACGATGACGTCGGTGCTCATCCGTCCCTCCTCGCGTTCCGGGCATTTATCCGGCCCGGGACCGGGACCGCAACCGGATCAGGCCTTGATCACCTTGGGCGGCGTCACAGCAACGCGGAACTCGGCCTCGACTGCCTCGGTCCCATGGACCTGGCCCAGCTTCACGAGCGCGAACCGGACCCGCGCGATCTCGCGGTAGTAGGACCGGAAGGCCGCGTTCAGCGCCGCACCCGACACGGCCCCCAGGACCGGCACCGCCTGCGCGGCCAGCTTCTGGCCCAGGACGACGGCCAGCTTGGGTGCGATGGTGGTGATCAGGTTCTGCACCGCCGACCCCGACAGGGCCAGCCGCGAGGCCACGAACGAGGTGTTCACCCCGTCATCCTGCGCCAGCGGGCTGCCCGCCGCGAAAACCTGCAGGCATTCCTGGCGCACCCAGTCCTCGTCCGGGTCAAGGCTCGCCTCGCGCGCCACGCTGCGGATCGTGTTCAGGAACAGCGTCACTGTGACCGGCAGTTCGGCCAGCGAGGTCGCAAGCCCCCCCGCCCCGCCTGCTGCCCCGGTCGCAATCGCCGCGACCATAGGCCCGCGCTGGCCAAGGTCCGGCGCGCGTGAGGCGATGCCATAGGACGTCTCCAGCGCCTGGGCCGTCAGCCGTTCGATCTGGACGCGGACGCCGTCCGGCAGGGCTGCAAGCTGGTTTTCCAGCGTGCCGCCCAGGCGGTTCACCAGCCGGATCACCGGCCCGTTCGCGCGCTTGTAGCGGCGGGCAAGCTCGGCCACTTCGGCAGAAAAGTCAGCAGTCGTCAGCGGGGTTATCTGGTCCATGCGTCAGGATATGGGGCCGCCACAGCCCCGCGCAATGGAATCAGGTCGCTTTGCTGACCTGCCCGGTCACGCCTGCCCAGGCCCCGGCCTTCAGCTCCAGCCCCAGCACGCGGTCGGGGTTCGTGGGCGGCGGCATCTCGACCCCGTCCAATTTCTTAAACCCGAAGCGCCCATAATAAGGCGCGTCACCTACCAGCATCACCCGCTCCCACCCCAGACGCCGCGCCTCGGCCAGGCTTTCGTTGATCAGAAGCGCGCCCAGCCCCTCGCCCTGGTGCGTCGGATGGACGGCCACGGGGCCCAGCAGCAGCACGTCATGTTCGCCGATCAGCGCGGGCCAGTAGCGGATCACGGCGGCCAGTGCCCCGGCATCATCCCGCAGGGTCAGGCACAGCGGCGCGACCGTCGGCACTCCATCGCGCAGACGGTAGGAAGACAGCGCCGTGCGGCCCGGGGCGAAACAGAGGTCATAGAGGGCTTCCACCTCCCACCAGTCGTCTTCCGTCTCTTCCTCAAGCTTGTACACGCGCGGTTGGTCCCACCCGAAGCCCTTGCCGAATCCACTGGCATCGGCCCGTAACATGGCGCAGGGTCACGATCAATTTGTGAAACAGGGTCCGACATGTTCTACCGCCCCGCCGATGGCCACGGGCTGCCGCACAGCCCTTTCTCGGCCATCGTCTCGCCCCGGCCGATCGGCTGGATTTCCACCCGCGCCTCCACTGGCAACAACCTCGCCCCCTATTCCTTCTTCAACGCCGTGGGCTACACCCCGCCGCAGGTGATGTTCGCGGGTGATTACCGCGACAGCATGGTCAATGCGTTGGAGACGGGCGTCTTCGCCGTCAACATCGTGGCCGAAGCCGCGCTTGAGGCGATGAACGCCACCTCGGCCCGTTTTCCCCGCGGGACGGATGAATTCGTGGCCGAAGGTGTGGCCAAGGCCGAATGCACGGCCATCAACTGCCCGCGCGTGGCCGAAGCGCCTGCCACGCTGGAATGCAAGGTGGTCAAGCTGGTCGACCTCCTTGGCCCGGAGAAAATCCTTATCGGCGAGGTCGTGGGCGTCCACATTCGCGACGACTGCCTTGTGGACGGCCGCTTCGACCCCTTGCGCTTCAACCCCGCCGCGCGGCTGGGCTATCATGACTACACCTTCGTCCGCGAGGTGCGCGAGTTGCGCCGCCCGAAGGACCCCGGCAAGGCATGACTCCGGCCCGCCGCAAGATCGTCTTTGCCGTCTCGTTCGAGACGCTGGGGACAGGTCTCGCCTCTGTCTATCTGTGGCTGGTGTCCGAAGCGAGCCCGGCTTCCTCCTTCGTGCTGTCAGTGCTGACCGCCACCATCGCGCTTAGCTGGAGCTTTGCGTTCAACACCATCTTCGAGGCCTGGGAAGCCAGGCAGGCCGTCAAGGGCCGCTCGCTGAAACGCCGCACCATGCATGCACTGCTTTTCGAGGGCGGGCTGGTGCTGCTCTGCATTCCCGTCATGGCGTGGTGGCTGCAGGTGTCGCTTACGCAGGCGCTGGTCTACGAGGCCGGGCTGATCGCCCTGTTCATCCTCTACACCTACCTCTTCACCTGGGGCTTTGATCGTATCTTCGGCCTCCCCGCGTCGGCCCGGTAGCGTACGACGAAACCGGGGCCGCGAAGGGCCCCGGTTGTCTTCAATACCTGCCGGGATCAGCGGTCGCGCGAAACCTCGGCCAGCAGGCGTTCGGTGCGGGCTTCTTCCAGCTTGTTGTGCAGGCGGTCGGATTCTTCCTTGTCGCGGACGGCCTTGGTGATGCCCACGGTGGACGAGACCAGCATCAGCGCGGCCATGGCGTAGAAGCCCTTGGCAGAGAAGCTGGCTTCAAGAAAGTAGACGCCGCCCGCCATCATCACGGCTGCCACGGCAAAGTTGACGTAGCTGAACATGGTGTAGGCTTGCGAAGTGCGGATCGTCGGTTGGATCATGTCGGTCATTTGATGTCTCCTTGAATGTCAGGTTGGGGGGATCAGTTGGATTTCTGCTTCAGCCGTTCCAGGACGGCCGCAGCGTCGGGGCGGATGGCGGGGCCGCAGCCAGCGGCGGCCAGGCGGGCCGAGATCGCTTCGGCGGATTGA
>JBJTSJ010000286.1:0-5716 GCA_046076605.1 Tabrizicola sp. | reverse complement strand
TCCAGGACCTGGTCGCCACGAACCGCATGACCGGCGTGCCCTACACCGACGAGATGGTGGACAGCGCACTTGCCGACTTCACAGCGCAGGTCGACCCCTTGGGCGACAGCTCGGGGCTTGAGGCCCGCTACGGCGCTGATGCCTTCGGCACTCCGGTCAACGTCCGCAACTTCGACGGCCAACCCGAAGTGACCGAGATGGACGCCCTGATCGCCTACATCCAGGTCCTCGGCACGATGGTCGACTTCTCGACCTACACGCCCGTGGCGAACCGGTAAGGGGGCGAAGATGGACACCTATACCTTCCTCCGCCACATGGCCGACAGCTGGTTCCTCTTGGCCATGACGCTCGGCTTCCTCGGGCTCTGCCTCTGGGCCTTCCGGCCCGGCTCGCGCGCCCAGCACCAGGACATCGCCACCTCGATCTTCCGCAACGACGACCGTCCTGCGGCAGACCCCGCCCCATCGCGTAAGGAGGCCTGAGCCATGGCCAAGCCATTGAAGAAAGAAGTGCGGCAGGTGGAAACGACCGGCCACCAGTGGGACGGGATCGAGGAATACAACAACCCGCTGCCACGCTGGTGGGTCTGGGTGTTCTACGCCACCATCGTCTGGGGCATCGGCTATACGATCGCCTACCCGGCCTGGCCTCTGATCACCCAGGCGACACCGGGCCTTCTGGGCGCCTCCACCCGGGCCGATGTCGCGGCCGAAATCGCGTCGGTTGATGCGGCGAACGCGGCGATCAAGGAAAAGCTGATCGCGGCCGACCTGAACGCCATTGGCGCAGACCCCGAGCTTGCGGGCTATGCCGAACGGGCGGGCGCTGCGGTCTTCCGCACCAACTGCTCGACCTGCCACGGCTCTGGCGCCGCCGGGTTCGAAGGCAAGGGCTATCCGAACCTTCTGGACGATGACTGGCTCTGGAGCGGCACGATGGAGGATATCCACCTCACGATTACCCACGGCATCCGCAACACCACCGACCCGGATGCGCGCTATTCGGAGATGCCCAAGTTCGGCGTCGACGGCATCCTGGACGAAACCCAGATCGCCCAGGTGACCGAACATGTCCTCGCGATCTCGGGGCAGGAGCATGACGCAGGCTTGGCTGCGGAAGGGGCGACAATCTACGCCGACAACTGCGCCGCCTGCCATCTGGAAGACGGCTCGGGCGACCGCGCGCAGGGCGCGCCAAGGCTGACCGACGCGATCTGGCTCTACGGCGGGTCGCGCGAAAAAATCATCGAGACAGTGACCAAGGCCCGCTTCGGCGTCATGCCGAACTGGAACGCGCGCCTGTCCGAAGACGAAATCCGCGCTGTGGCCTACTACGTCCACAGCCGCGGCGGCGGGGAATGACGTCCCCGGTTCCCTCGAGCCTGAAAGGGGGCCTTCGGGTCCCCTTCTTTTTCCGTGGTTCCAGGATCGGGACGACTGCCAAATTGAGCGCCTTCCGGCGCGAAGACTCTTTGTCTCGCCGTTTTGCGTGAAGGACGCAAAACGGCTCGGAGTGCCTCCGGCGGGGGATATTTGGCGAAGAGAAAGTCGGTTAACTTGCCTCCCAGCTTTGGAGGGCGACCGCATGACCGACACGGCAATCTCATCGGTGCATCAGGGCGTTATCCTGAAGACCGAACACTTCGGGGACTGCGTCCGGTTCTACCGGGACATGCTTGGGTTGCCGCTCTGGTGGGAAAAGCCGGGGCTTGTCTGTCTTCGGTTCGGCGGTGGTTACCTGATGGTGGAAGGCATGGGCGTCGCCACGTCCGAACCAAGATCCGTGGCTCGGAACCCGACAGTGCTGCGCTTTCATGTCCAGGACATCGAAGCTGCTGCTGCAGCCCTGGGCAAAGTCGGAATCGCGGTCCAGGTGCGGCACTTCGACTGGGGGGTGATTGGAACCTTCGCCGACCCGGACGGCAATCCCTGCGAACTTGCCGAAGTCTGGGCAGATGTCTGACCTGGGCTGACCGCAATCCGGCCCCCCTAACCTCATTTGCCCATGTCCCAAATACTCCCGCCGGAGGCGCACCCGAGCCGGTTGGCGCGCCCCGCGGGGATATTTGGGAACAGCTGAAAGCTGGAGCGAGAATGCTGGCACAGCACGGGCATCATAACCCTTGTGCCCAAGGTCCGGCCGTGGCTGGCGTCAGCGAACTGGTTGCTGCCGGGCGTGAGGTCTGTGCCTCGATAAGATTGGCAGAGTAACGGCCATCTCATTGATTCTGGATAAACATGTTGCGGTTCATTTTGGAAGTGAGCGAGGAAAAGTAGGGATTGCGCAAGACGTCTCCCTTCTTGACCTCGGTCTGATGAGCTTTAGCCCAAGTTGAGAAGAAATCGTTGCCCAACACGCCCGCCACCCGCCCCTGCGTCACCGCCCCCTCCGTGACTTCCAGCGTCACCGCCTCCAGCCGCACCCCCTCCCCGAACACCGCAGCAAGATTGGCCGGGTCCACGCGCCGCACCGTCTCGGGCCGGGTGATGTCGTCAAAGGTCACCAGCATCGGCCAGGCCTCGGGCGGCAGGGGGATGGGCGTATCCTTCGGGGCGGCAAGGATCGCATCCACCCCCTCGGGCGACCGGGCATGAAGGCCCAGTGGCACGGCGATGGCGTAGCCCGCGTTCAGGCCCGGCTCACCTTGCCAGCCCTTGTCCCCCTTCAACAGCGCGAACAGCTAGCGCCCCGGCGTCACTTCAACAGCCAGCGCCTCACCGGTGACCCGCAGACTGGTCGACGACGGATCGACGCCTTGGAACGCGGCCTTGGACAGCCCCGCCGCCCCCTCCCAGTCGATCCGCTGCACCACGCTGCCACTGACTTGCCCACGGGGCGTCTCGATCACCAACGTCAGGCGTTGGTTCCAATGATCATCGCGCGTGCAGGCCGCAAGGATGACCAGAAGGAGCAGAACCAGACAGCGGACCATGGCTCACCAAAAAAGAACGCCCCCCGATCATGCCGGACGGGCAGCTCCGCTGTCGATAAAAACCGCGTTCCCCCGCTGATTTGCCCTTTCCCCAAATACTCCCGCCGGAGGCGCGCCCGAGCCGGTTGGCGCGCAGCGCCAGAGGCGAGACAAAAGGCTCGCGCCGCCGGCGCTCAATTTCATTCCCGCCCGCAGCCAGAAAGCGCATCCGCTTCCAACCAGCCCCAAACCTCACGCCGATGTGTGCCGCAGCGCCGCATTCCCAATGTCAGGCGCGCGGCGCTATTGATGCAGGTCAAGGCCTCGCCCCGCCAAATGCCCCATTGCAGGACAAAGACCCGCGCCTGCAGGAGCCATCGTGTCCACCCCTGAAGCCGAACCCAGCCTCTACGCCGCGCGCGAGCCCGTCTTCCCGCGCCGGGTCAAGGGCACCTTCCGGACACTGAAGTGGTGGATCATGGGGATCACCCTTGGCATCTACTACATCACCCCCTGGCTGCGCTGGGACTGAGGCCCGAACCTGCCCGACCAGGCCGTCCTCGTCGACCTCGCCAACCGCCGCTTCTTCTTCTTCATGATCGAGATCTGGCCCCACGAATTCTACTTCGTCGCGGGCCTTCTCATCATGGCGGGCCTCGGCCTCTTCCTCTTTACCAGCGCCGCAGGCCGTGTCTGGTGCGGCTACGCCTGCCCGCAGACCGTCTGGACCGACCTCTTCATCCTGGTGGAACGCTGGGTCGAAGGCGACCGCAACGCGCGCATCCGCCTCCACCGCCAGCCCTGGAACTGGGAGAAGCTCATCAAGAACGGCATCAAGTGGTGGATCTGGCTCTTCATCGGGCTCGCCACCGGCGGTGCCTGGGTCTTCTACTTCACCGACGCCCCCACGCTCCTGCGCGACCTCGTCACCTTCCAGGCCCACCCGATCGCCTATTTCACCATCCTGATCCTCACCTTCACTACCTTCTTCTTCGGCGGCTTCGCGCGGGAACAGATCTGCATCTACGCCTGCCCCTGGCCCCGCATCCAGGCCGCGATGATGGACGAGGACACGCTGACCATCGCCTACCGCGACTGGCGCGGCGAACCCTGGGGCAAGCAGACGGTCGAGGGCAACGGCGACTGCATCGACTGCATGGCCTGCGTCAACGTCTGCCCGATGGGGATCGACATCCGCAACGGCCAGCAGCTCGCCTGCATCACCTGCGGCCTCTGCATCGACGCCTGCAACGACATGATGGACAAGATCGGCAAACCCCGCGACCTGATCGGCTACCTCGCGCTGACCGACGAGACCCGCGAGCGCGCCGGCCAACCGCCGAAGTCCGTCTGGTCCCACGTCTTCCGCCCCCGCACCGTCCTTTACACCGTGCTCTGGGCCAGCGTGGGCATCGGCCTGATCGTCGCCCTCTTCCTCCGCTCCCCCATCGACCTGAACGTGACCCCGGTCCGCAACCCGACCTTCGTCACCCTCTCCGACGGCTCGATCCGCAACGCCTACGACATCCGCCTGCGCAACATGCACGGTGAGGACGCCCGCTTCACCCTCGCCGTGACCTCCGACACCCTCGTCACCCTGTCGCTCGAAGGCCAGCCCGGCCTGACAGTCACCGTGCCAGCGAACGAGACGATGTCCCAGCGCGTCTACCTCACCGCCGCCCCGGGCAGCGAAGCGGCCAAGGAAGACCGCACCGATGTCCGCCTCTGGGTCGAGGAGCAGGGCACCACGAACCGCGCGCACCACGACACCATCTTCAACGGCAAGGAACAGGAAGACGACGATGACTGAACTCACCGGCAAGCACGTCCTTGGGATCACCGTCTCGGCCTTCGCCGTCATCATCGGGGTCAACGTCCTTCTGGCCGTCAAGGCGGTCAGCACCTTCCCCGGCCTCGAAGTCGACAACTCCTACGTCGCCTCCCAGGGCTTCAACGCTCGCAAGGCCGCGCAAGAGGCCTTGGGCTGGACCATGACCCCTGCCTACGACCGGGGCCGCATGACGCTCGCCTTCCACGGGGCCGACGGCCAGCCCGTCCAGGTGAACGACCTTCAGGTCCTTGTCGGCCGCACCACAGCGGCCACCGACGCCACATTCCCAGCCTTCACCTTCCAGGGCGACCGCTACGCCGCCGACCTGCCCCTCCACCAGGGCAAGTGGATGGTCAAGGTCACCGCTACCGCCGCCGACGGCACGCTCTTCGAACAGCGGTCCGAGCTCTTCGTGAAAGGCTGAAATGACCCTCGCCGAAGACTTCGCCAATTCCAGCACGCCGGTCTCCGCCTGCCCGGCCTGTGTCGTCGTTCCCGCCGCCGAACGCATCGCCGCCCTGCACGCCGAACGCGCAGGCCGCATCGTCCTGTCGCTCCCGAACGCCGGTGGCGCGCAGTCGATCTCGCTGGTCGAGGCCGCCCTTCAAGCAATCCCCGGCGTCCACTCCGCCCGCGTCAACCTCACCCTCAAGCGCGTCTCCGTCGAGGCCGATGGCCATGTCACCGCCGCCCAGCTGATCGCCACCCTCGCCGGACAAGGCCAGGAAGCCCACGAACTCGACCCCGGCCTCCTCTCCGTTACCGAAACCGACCGCCAGGGCCGCGAGCTTCTCATGCGCCTCGGCGTCGCCTTCTTCAGCATGATGAACGTCATGCTCCTGTCGGTCGCCGTCTGGTCGGGGGCCGAGGACGCGACGCGGGACCTCTTCCACTGGATCTCAGGCGCCATCGCGCTGCCGACCGTCATCTTCGCGGGCCAGCCCTTTTTCAAATCCGCCTGGGCCTCTCTCCG
>JBJTSJ010000285.1:0-13663 GCA_046076605.1 Tabrizicola sp. | reverse complement strand
GCATAGACCTCCAGCGCGCCCATCATGATCCCGTCAAAGACCATCGGCGAGTTGATGTTGATGAGGCTGGTCATCACCGTGTTCTGGTCGACGAAATCAGCGCCGAACAGAAGCTTGGCCATATCGACCGAATCTTGCGCGCGGCTGGGTTCGGTGACGGAGCCCATGAAGGGTTTGTCCGACAGCGTCATGTGCGCAAGCAGCATGTCGAGGTGGCGCTTGTTCACCGGGATGTCGGTCGGCTCGCAGACCGTGCCGCCCGAATGGTGCAGCCATTTGGACATGTAGCCGAGCTTCACGAAGTTCTGGAAATCCTCAAGCGTCGCATAGCGGCGGCCGCCTTCCATGTCGCGGACGAAGGGCGGGCCGTAGACCGGGGCCAGAACGAGGTTGCGCCCGCCGACCTCGACGTTCCGTTCAGGGTTCCGCGCGTGCTGGGTGTAGGTTTTCGGCGCGGTGGAGATCAGCTTGCGCGCGAGGCCCCGGGGGATATGCACCCGCTCGCCCTTCACATCCGCCCCCGCATCGCGCCATCGCTGCAGGGCGGCGGGACTCTCGACGAAGTTGACGCCGATCTCTTCCAGCACCGTCTCGGCGTTGTGCTCAATGATCTGGAGCGCTTCCTCGTTCAGGATCTCGAAGTTCGGGATGTTGCGCTGGATGTAACGCGCGGTCTCGAAGCTGATCGCGGTGCGTTCCGCCCGGCGGCTTGCGCCCCCGCCACTGCGCGACCGGCGCCCTGCAACTTCGTTCATGTCTGCCTCCGGAGGATGTTTGGGGTCCTTATGCCGCCAAACCACGGCAGACCGCCCCCCGAAACCGTCCAATCCTTTCCAAAACCGACATGCGCCATCGTCGCAAATGGCGCTTCCCGGTGCCTGCGGTCGTGTCGGAGACCGGCACACCGCAGGCAACAGAGGATTTCAGGCAGCTTTGTCTTGCTGCACCGTCGAAACCAGCCGCGCCCAGTCCTCGGGCGAGAGCGCCGGGCGCACCGCTTCGGACATCAGCGCAGAGAACACCTCGAACGGCATTGTCCCGCGCATGGCTGACAACATCGCAGCCCGCTCGCGGTGGCACAGGGCACCGACGATCAGGCCCATGTAGCCAC
Organism: Tabrizicola sp.; assembly: GCA_046076605.1. Lineage (GTDB taxonomy): Bacteria > Pseudomonadota > Alphaproteobacteria > Rhodobacterales > Rhodobacteraceae > Tabrizicola. Next base: position 12,552 of record JBJTSJ010000285.1, on the reverse strand, counting down.
AGAGCCGCGGCCAGGACAGGGCCGTGACGATGCTGCCTTCGATGCCCTGCAGTTCCTCGTCGGTGAACAGGGCATGCAGCGCGCCGAGAAGCCGGGTTTCCTCTTCGGCCATGTGGTGAAGGTCGTCGCCCAGGAACCGGGCATAGCGAAGATAGAGCCGCTCACCGATGGCGGGCGCCTCTTCGGCCGTGGCGTCCTCAAGCTCGCGGCATAGGGTTTCCAGCGAGTCAAAAGCGCGGGAGTGGTCCTCGTGATCCGATTCCGCCTCGACCAGGGCGGCGGGATCTCGGGCGGCAAGGGCGGGGTGGATCTTCGTCTCTTCGCTATCCAGATGGCCCGAGGCGAGGTCGAGATAGCCGCGCAGCGCGGCGATGGCATGACGCGCCTCGGCGGGTTCGGCGAAGTCGGTTGTGGCCAGCCGGGTCAGCACCTGGCAATGGCCAAGCCGCAAGCCGCGGTGGACGGCGCGGTAAAGGTCGTGGCGACCGGGGATGGGTTGGGGGGTCATTTCCTGCATGATGGCTCCATGATCTCCGGCGCAAGTGCCGGTGACCGGCTGATACTCCGCTGGTCATTCTGCGATCTTCCGGTAATATTCAGGAATACTATCCGGTGAGATCAGACAATGGATGCCCTGCGCACGATGCGGCTTTTCGTGAGGGTAGTGGAACGCGGCAGCTTTTCCGGTGCCGCGGCTGACTTTGGCCTGTCGCACGGCATGGCCTCGGCCGCCATCAAGGAGTTGGAGGTCCGGCTTGGCGTGGAACTGATCCGCCGGACCACCCGCCGCATGGCACTGACCGAGGCGGGCGAGGAATATCTGGACCGCGCCCGGCGTATCCTGTCCGAGGTCGACGCGCTGGACGAGGCCTTTGCCGAAGGACGGGGCAAGGTCACCGGGTCGCTGACACTGCAGGTCCCGGCGGCCTTTGCGCGGTTGGTCCTGTCGCCCAGCCTGGGCGATTTCCTCGACCGGTATCCGGCGATCAAGCTGCGCGTCATCTCGCGCGACCGACTGCCAGACATGATCGCCGAACCCATCGACCTCTTCGTCTACACAGGCACCCTGCCTGACAGCAGCCTGTCCGTCCGGAGCCTAGGCCGATTCCCGATCCTGACCGTCGCCTCGCCCGACTACATCGCCCGCCACGGGACGCCACAGAGCATCGAGGACATCGACCAGCACCACCAGATCGACATCCGGTCGGCCACGACGGGGCGGGTGCTTGACTGGCGCTTTCTGCGGGATGGCCGCCATGTCCCGCGGCCGGGTCGGGCCGGACTGTCTTTCGAAAGCTCGGAAAGCGCCATTGCCGCCTGCATGGGCGGTGCGGGGGTGATGCAGAACATCTCATATGCACTGGCGGACCCGATTGCCTCGGGCCGTCTGGTGCCGGTGCTGACCGAACATATCGATCCGGGACCCGACCTGTCGCTGCTGACCCGGCGGTTGCCGCGGCCCCCTGCCCGGCTGCGGGAGATGGCGGCACATCTGGAGCAAGTCGTGCGCCAGCGGCGCGAACGCGATGCGGCCCTGATTTCCCCTGCCCTGGCGGGCCGACCCTGACGACCGCCCCCTTGCGATTCCGGCCCCCATCGCTTACGCGGGCGCATGACCCAAGCCCATGACCGCCTTCTCATCATCGACTTTGGTTCTCAGGTGACGCAGCTGATTGCGCGGCGCCTGCGCGAGCTGAACGTCTACTGCGAAATCCACCCCTACGACCGCGTGGACGAGGCCTTTCTGAAGGCCTTTGCGCCGAAGGCGGTGATCTTCTCGGGAGGGCCTGCAAGCGTCTACTGGGAAAACGCGCCGATGCCGCCAAAGGGCGTCTTCGAGATGGGCGTCCCGATCTTGGGGATCTGCTACGGCCAGCAGGTGATGATGCATTGCCTGGGCGGTCATGTCGAAGGCGGGCATGGGACGGCGGAGTTCGGCAAGGCGTTCGTGACGCCGACGGACCTGACGCATCCATTCCTGCACGGCTGGTTCCCGCCCGAGGCGGGACCGCAGGCGCAGGAACAGGTCTGGATGTCGCACGGCGACCACGTGTCGAAGATCGCGCCGGGCTTCCAGGTTTACGGCACCTCGCCCAATGCACCCTTTGCGATCACCGCCGATCCGGCCCGGCATTTCTACGCCGTCCAGTTCCACCCCGAGGTGCACCACACCCCCAAGGGCGCGCAGCTGTACGAGAACTTTGTCAAGCTTGCCGGGTTCAAGGGCGACTGGACGATGGGCGCCTACCGCGAGGAGGCGATCCGCAAGATTCGCGAACAGGTGGGCGACGCGAAGGTGATCTGCGGGCTGTCGGGCGGGGTGGATTCGTCTGTGGCCGCTGTCCTGATCCATGAGGCCATCGGCGACCAGCTGACTTGCGTCTTCGTGGACCACGGGCTTCTGCGGCTGGGCGAGGCCGAGCAGGTCGTGACGATGTTCCGCGACCACTACAACATGCCCTTGATCCATGCCGACGAAAGCGAGTTGTTCCTGGGCGCGCTGGAGGGGGTTTCCGACCCCGAGGTCAAGCGCAAGACCATCGGGAAGCTCTTCATCGACGTGTTTCAGAAGCACGCGAATGAGGTCGGCGGGGCGAAGTTTCTGGCGCAGGGCACGCTGTACCCTGACGTGATCGAGAGCGTCTCGTTCAGTGGCGGCCCTTCGGTCACGATCAAGAGCCACCACAACGTCGGCGGCCTGCCTGAAAAGATGGGGCTGAAACTGGTCGAACCGCTGCGCGAGCTGTTCAAGGACGAGGTCCGCGCTCTTGGCCGCGAGCTTGGCCTCCCGCAAAGCTTCATCGGCCGCCACCCCTTTCCCGGCCCCGGCCTTGCCATCCGCTGCCCGGGCGAGATCACCAAGGAAAAGCTCGACATCCTGCGCCGGGCCGATGCGGTCTACATCGACCAGATCCGCAAGCACGGGCTTTACGACGAGATCTGGCAGGCTTTCGCCGCGATCCTGCCGATGCGGACGGTGGGCGTGATGGGCGACGGGCGGACATATGACTACGCGCTGGCTCTGCGCGCGGTGACGAGCGTGGACGGCATGACTGCCGACTACTACCCCTTCACCCACGATTTCCTTGGCGAAACCGCCACCCGGATCATCAACGAGGTCAAGGGCGTCAACCGGGTGTTCTACGACTGCACCTCGAAACCGCCCGGGACGATCGAGCTGGAATGATCCTGATCACCGGCACCCTGACCTGCGCGACAGCCGACGAGGCCGAGACGGTGCGCGCCCATCTGCCCGAACACATCCGGCTTAGCCGGGCCGAACCAGGATGTCGGACGTTCAGCGTCGAGCCGACGGATGACCCGCTGGTTTGGCGGCTGGACGAGAGCTTTGTCGACAAGGCTGCTTTCCAGGCGCACGGGGACCGCACTCGCGCGAGTGCCTGGTTCAAGGCGACATCCGGTCTTGCCCGCGATTTCAAGGTTCAAGAGGTCTAGAACCGCCCTCGAAAGGCGATCTGGTCGACCGGTTTCCGCGGGCTAGGCTTTTCCCGCGCGGCAAGGTCGTCAGGCAGAGCCTCGGCCAAGCCCTGTTCGCCGACGGCCACCACACAGTGCAAGCTGTGCCCGTCCGGCAAGCCGACCGCCGTGGCCAGCGCATCCTTGTCGAAGCCACCCATTGCATGCGCCTTCAGACCCATCGCTTCGGCCTGCAAGGCAAGACTCATCCAGGCGGCCCCGGTGTCGAAACCGGCGGTGCGGTTCGCGACCTCGGCGCCCTCTCGGTTGGTCACAGTGTCCTTCGAGGCCACCACGACAAGCGCCCCCGCCTTTGCCGTCCAGATCAGGTTGTTCCCCGTCAGACAGGCATGCAGCGTCTCGAAGGCCGCCTCGCCCCTTCGCGCCCAGACGAACCGCCATGGCTGTTGGTTCGCGGCGGACGGCGCCCAGCGGGCCGCTTCCAGCAGCGACATCACGTCGGCTTCCGTGAGGATGCGGTCAGTGAAGGATCGGGGCGACCAGCGCGCCAGAAACTGCGGCGCGACCGGATGGTCGGGCTGGCGGATCGGGGTCACATCAAGGCTCATCACAGGGTTCCTTCCGGGCTTTGAAACGAGGTAGGCCTGCGGCAGCCGGAAGGCAACCGTCCTGCCCTGCCAGATCCTGTGAGCTTGCGCACAGAACCTCGGCGACAGCGCCTGGCAGCCATGCAATGATTGCGACCGGGACAGGAGGGAGGACGCATGCAGGCAGTTCAATTGCGGGGCTTGGGCGATATTGCCCTGTGCGACCTTCCCGATCCGCAGCCGCAGCCGGGGGAGGTGCTGGTGCGCGTGCTTGCGGCGGGTATCTGCGGCACCGACCGGCATCTTTACAAGGGTGAGTTTCCCTGCGCCCCGCCGGTCACGCTGGGACATGAATTCTGCGGCGAAGTGGTCGCAGTTGGCGAGGGCGTCACCATGCCGCTCGGCACACGCATCGCCTGCGACCCGAACATCGCCTGCGGGGCCTGCGACCAATGCCTTCGCGGTCGGGTGAACCTCTGCGCCCGCAACATCGCGATCGGCATTCACCGGGATGGCGGCTTTGCCGAGTTTGCCGCCCTGCCCGCTCACCGTGCCTTGCCGGTCGGCGAGCTTGACCCCGAAGTCGCGGCCTTTGCCGAGCCCCTGGCCTGTACCCTTCACGGGCTGGACATCGGCGCGCCGGTGCCGGGGGAGCGGGTCGTGGTGCTGGGCGGCGGCGTCATCGGCCTTCTGGCGGTGCAATTGGCGCGCAACGCTGGGGCAGATGTGGTCCTGGTCACGCGCCAGGCCGACAAGCGCCAATTGGCGATGGCTCTGGGTGCGACGGCAACCGCGGCCAACGTGACCGAGGCGCTGCCGATCTTCGGCGGCGGGGCCGATCTCGTCCTGGAATGCGCCGGTGTCGCCGAGACGGTAGAGATGGCCCCGCTTCTGACCCGGTCGGGTGGGCGCATCGTGGTGCTGGGTGTATTGCCCAAGGGCGAAAGGGTGCGGATCGAGCCCTTCGACCTTCTGTTCCGCGAGATCCAGCTTCTGCACAGCTTCCTGAATCCCTTCACCCAGTCCCGCGCCATCCGGATGCTTGAGCTGGGGCAGATCGACGTCAGGCCGCTGGTTTCCCGCCGAATTGGCTTGTCCGAGGCGCCGGGTGCCATAGCGGAACCGGCCCGTCCTGGCGAAGTAAAGGTTCTGGTCCTGCCCGGAGCTGGCTCCTGACCTCAGGTGCCGTGCGGTCTGGACATTTCCGGCCTGCCCGGCAACGTTCGCGCCATGACCAGCCCCAATCACCCGCTTGCTGCAACTGCCTGGATGACCGGTGCCATAGCGGCCTTCACCGCCATGGCCATCGCGACGCGGCAGATCAACGGGGCGCATGATACATTCGAAATCCTGGCCTTCCGGTCGATGATCGGCTGGGTCATCGTGGTTGCCTTCGCTGTGGCGCTTGGCCAGTTGGGTCGGGTGCGTGCCAACCGGCTTGGCAACCATGTGGTACGCAACCTGTGCCATTTCACCGGCCAATCGCTGTGGTTCTGGGCGATCACGCTGATCCCGCTGGCCCAGGTCTTCGCGCTGGAGTTCACCTCGCCCATCTGGGTGATCCTGCTGGCGCCGCTGTTTCTGGGCGAACGGCTGACGCGCCGCAAGCTTCTGGCGGCGGGGCTTGGCTTTGCCGGTGTCCTGATCGTCGCGCAGCCTGACTTTGGCCGGATCGAGCCGGGCGTTCTTGCCGCCGCCGCTGCCGCCTTCTTCTTCGCCTCGACCACCTTGATGACCAAGGTGCTGACCAAGGGCGAGCCGATCCTGTCGATCCTGTTCTGGCTGACGCTGATGCAGGCGGTGTTCGGCACCGTGACGATGAGCGCCTTCGGCACCGTCACCTGGCCCACGCTTGCCACCCTGCCCTGGCTGGTGCTGATCGGCATCTCTGGCATCACGGCGCATTTCTCGCTGACCACCGCGCTGTCGCTTGCGCCGGCCAGCACCGTGGTCCCGGTCGACTTTGCCCGCCTGCCGATCATCGCCCTGGTCGGCGCAACCTTCTACGATGAACCCGTTGAGTTTTCGCTGTTTGTCGGCGCCGGGCTGATTTTCCTGGGGATCTGGATCACCTTGCGCAGTGGCGCAGCCGTGCCACAGGGGGAAACGGTCACAAAACCGTGACGTGGCGTCATCGATTGACCCAAAATGTCGCAGGCCTTAGCCTTTCCTGCGGGGGAGTTCCCGGGTTGGGAATTCGCGTTGAGGGATGAGCAAAATGAAACGTATTCTGATGGCGACGGCAGCCACTTTCGCCGTGGCATCGGTCGCCCAGGCGGGCGGGATTGACCGGTCGGGGCAAGGTTTGGGTGCCCTGTTCGAAAAGGGCCGTTATGTCGAACTGTCCTTCGGCCTCGCCTCGCCCACGGTCGAAGGCCGCGATGTGGCGGCCCAGCCGACGGGTGATGTGGCCGGGACCTATTCGCAGCTTGCCTTCAGCTACAAGTACGACATCAACGAAAAACTTTCGATGGCGCTGAACGTGGACCAGCCCTTTGGCGCTGAGATCCGTTACGGTACGACCTCTCCGGTCCTGGGCGGAACGCTGGCCGAGGCGAGTTCCTATGCGGTGACCGGCATCCTGCGCTACAAGTTCAACGAGGCGTTCTCGGTCCATGGTGGTCTGCGCATGCAGAATGCCGGTGGCACCATCCGCCTGCAGGGTGCGGCCTATGGGCCGCTGTCCGGCTACAACGTCAACCTGGATCGCGACTGGGCGCCGGGGTACTTGGTGGGCGTCGCCTATGAGAAGCCAGATATCGCCCTGCGCATCGCTCTGACCTACAACTCGGCGATCAAGCATAACTTTGACACCACCCAGACCATTCCGCCAACGACCGGCTCGACCACCGAGGTCGAGACGCCGCAGTCGATCAACCTGGACTTCCAGACTGGCGTTGCCAAGGACACGCTGGTCTTCGGTCAGGTCCGCTGGGCCGACTGGTCGTCCTTCCTGATCGACCCGACGAACTTCCCCGGGAACGGTCTGGTGGAGCTGGAAGATACCGTGACCTACACGCTGGGTGTGGCCCGGCGCTTCAACGAGAACTGGGTCGGCACCTTCTCGCTGAACTACGAAGGCGAAGGCACCGACGACCTGGTCTCGCCGCTGGCGCCGACCAACGGGCGCCTTGGGGCTACCATCGGTGCGATCTACACGATGGACAACATGAAGATCACGGCCGGCATCAACTATACCCAGCCCGGTGATGCCCGCCCAGAAACCGGCACACCCGACACCGCGCGCGCATCAATGACCGACAGCTCGGTCATCGGCGTCGGCGTCAAGGTCGGCTGGTCGTTCTGAACTTCTGGCCCGTCGATGACCTCGAACCCCGCCTTCGGGCGGGGTTTTCCGTTGTGGAACACCCACCACCCGGCTAACAGATGCGCGGTGAGGTGACGCGATGATCTACCGCTCTGGCGCTGACTACCTGAAGGCCCCCCGCAAACGGGTCATGCTGTTCGGCATGTCCGGCCTGGGCAAGACCTACCTGTCGAACTTGCTGCGCGATCATGGCGACTGGTTCCACTACTCGGTTGATTACCGGATCGGCACCCGCTACATGGGCGAATACATCGCCGACAACTTCAAGCGCGAGGCGATGAAGGTCCCGCTCTTGCGCGAGCTTCTGATGACCGACAGCGTCTACATCGCCTCGAACATCACCTTCGACAACCTCGCGCCGCTGTCCACTTACCTCGGCAAGCCCGGCGATCCCGCCAAAGGCGGTGTCCCCTTCGCCGAATACATGAAGCGCCAGGAACAGCACCGCGCCGCCGAAGTGGCCGCTACCCTGGATACCGCCCGCTTCATGGAGCGGGCTGATGAGATTTATGGCTACCCGAATTTCGTCTGCGACACCTCTGGCTCGATCTGCGAGGTGGTGGAACCCGAAGACCCGCAAGACCCGGTGATGCGTCAGTTGGCCGACACGTTGTTGCTGGTGTGGATCAAGGGCTCGGAAGCCCATACGGCCGAGCTTGTCCGCCGGTTCGATCGCGCCCCGAAACCGATGTACTACCAGCCGCACTTCCTTCATGCGGTATGGGAAGAATATCGTGCAACCCATTCCGTGACCGAAGAAACCTGCGATCCCGACCACTTTGTGCGCTGGACCTATGCCCGCGCGCTGGCCCACCGCCAGCCACGCTATGCCGCCATGGCGCGCTGGGGCGTGACCGTCACGGCCGAGGAGGTTGGCGAGGTCGCAAGCGCCCAGGACTTCGACGCCCTCATGGCACGCGCCATCGACCGCGCCTGAACCTTGCAACCGCTGCAATAACCGCCTAGCTCTTCCGCTTCCGAAGGCCCAAGGACCCCGACCATGCCGATCACGCTGCCCGAAACCCTGCCCGCCTATGACGTGCTGCGGTCCGAGGGCGTCATGGTCATGTCCCCTTCCCGCGCCGCGCATCAGGACATCCGGCCCCTGCGGATCGGCCTTCTCAACCTGATGCCGAAGAAGATCCAGACGGAAAACCAGTTCGCTCGCCTGATCGGGGCGACGCCCCTGCAGATCGACCTGCAGCTGATCCGGATGTCGGAACACCAGACCAAGAACACCGCCGCCGAGCACATGGCCGCCTTCTACCGCCCCTTCCAGGAGGTCAAGGGCGAGAAGTTCGACGGCCTCATCATCACCTGCGCACCGATCGAGCACCTGCCCTTCGAGGAGGTCACGTATTGGGACGAGCTTTGCGAGGTGATGGACTGGACCCAGACCAACGTGCAGTCCACCTTCGGCGTCTGCTGGGGCGGGATGGCGATGATCAACCATTTCCACGGCGTGAAAAAGCACATGCTGCCCGCCAAGGCCTTCGGCTGTTTCCGCCACCAGAACCTTGCGCCGACCTCGCCCTACCTGCGCGGATTTTCCGATGATTTCGTCATACCGGTCAGCCGCTGGACCGAGATGAAGCAGGCCGAGATCGACTCCGCTCCAGGCCTGAAGACACTGCTCGGCAGCGAGGAGGTCGGGCCGTGTCTGGTCGAGGATGCCGCCCACCGCGCGCTGTATATCTTCAACCACTTCGAATACGACAGCGATACGCTTAAGCAGGAGTATGATCGCGACGTGGCGAACGGCACGCCTATCAACGTGCCGATGAACTACTACCCCGATGACAACCCTGCGAAACCGCCGCTGAACCGGTGGAGAAGCCACGCCCACCTGCTATGTGGCAACTGGATCAACGAGATCTATCAGTCCACGCCATATGACATTGAAGCGATTGGCCACTAGCATCGTCATCGCCGCCCTGGGGTTGGCCGGGGTCACCCACTGGCGCGCCTCGGCCCGCGAGGCTGCGGCCGAGATGGCCTTCCCGCCGTCTGGGCAATTCGTCACGGTCAACGGCAAGCGCCTGCACTATGAGGTTGCAGGCACAGGACCGGATCTGGTGCTGATCCACGGTGCCTCGGGGTCGCTGCGCGATCTGACCTTTTCCCTGCGGGATCGGCTGACCGGCCGCTACCGGGTGATTGTGGTCGACCGTCCCGGCCTTGGCCATTCCGACGCGTTGGAGGATAACAGCCTTCTAGCCCAGGCGCGCTTTATCAAGGCGGGAGTGCAACAGCTTGGAGTGACCGAACCCATCGTCCTCGGCCAAAGCTATGGCGGGGCGGTGGCGCTGGCTTGGGCGCTGGACGGGGGTCCGCGCGGGCTGGTGCTGGTCGGCGCCCCCTCGCTGCCTTGGCCCGGAACGCTGGACATCTGGTACCGCGTGACCTCGACCCGGATCGGACGGGCGGTCGCCGTGCCCCTCGCCTCGGCTTTCGTGCCCGATGCTTACGTCCGGTCCGCCACAGCTTCTGTCTTTGCGCCCGACCCGGTGCCCGAAGGTTACGACGACTGGCTGGGTGCCGCGCTGACCCTGCGCCGCGAGACGTTGGCAACCAATACTGCCCAGGTGAACGCCCTTCGCGCCGAACTCGTCACGATGGAGCCGCGCTATTCGACCCTGGACCTGCCGGTCGAACTGATCCACGGGACAGCCGATACTATCGTACCGCTGGACATCCACTCACGGCCTGTATCGCAAATCCTCCCCGATGCGACCCTGACCGTGATCGACGGGGCTGGCCACATGCCGCACCATGGGCATGCCGAGGTCGTCATCGCCGCCATCGACCGCGCCGCATTGCGCTGAGGCTGGCAATCGCCATACTGGCCGCAATGTGAGGAGGATTCAGATGACCCTACCCTTCGACGGCGCGATCAGCCGCTATTTCCGCGAGGGCGCCCCGAAAGAGGTGCGCAAGGCCATCGAGAAGGCGGGCAAGGACGAGATCATGACCGCCTCCTACCCCTACAGGGAGGAGGTGAAGGGCAAGGAGTACGACAAGCACATGGAGGCTCTGCAGATCGAGCTTGCCAAGATGCAGGCCGGGATCAAGGCCAGCGGCCAGCGGCTGATTGTCGTGTTTGAGGGCCGCGATGCTGCCGGCAAGGGTGGGACGATCAAGGCGGTGACGGAAAACATGAACCCGCGCCAGGCCTATGTCGTGGCCCTGTCGAAGCCGACGGAGCGGGAAAGCCAGCAATGGTACTTCCAGCGCTATGTCGACTGGTTCCCGGCCAAGGGCGAGGTCGCCCTCTACGACCGCAGCTGGTACAACCGCGCGATGATCGAGCATGTCTTCGGCTTCTGTAAGCCTGAGCAGCGGGAGAAGTTCTTCAAGCAGCTGCCCGAATTCGAGCAGATGATCGTCGATGAGGGGATCATCTTCCTGAAGATCTGGCTGGAGGTCGGGCGCGCCGAGCAGCTGAAGCGCTTCCTTGACCGGGAAGGCGACCTGTTGAAGCAGTGGAAGCTCAGCCAGATCGACGTGGATGGCTTGGGCAAGTGGGACGAGTACTGCGCGGCCATCGACGAGACGATGGAGCGAACCCATTTCAAGGGCGCGCCCTGGACGGTGATCCTGTCCGACGACAAGAAGCGCGCGCGGATCGCGGCGATCCAGACGATCCTGTCGGCGGTGGATTACGTCGGGAAGGATCAGGCGGCCATCGGCAAGGTCGACGGCAAGATCTGCGGCGGGCCGAAGCTGCGGTCTAAATGAAGCGCGGGTACCACCACGGCAACTTGCGGCAGGCCTTGGTTGAGGCGGCGCTGGAGCTGATCGAGAGAAGGGGCCGCAGGGCTTCACGCTGTCGGAGGCGGCGAAGGCAGCCGACGTGACGCCGGCGGCGGTCTACCGGCACTTCGCGGGGCGGGACGAGCTGCTGGCCGAGGTCGCGCGGCAGGGGTTCGATATCTTCGCGGCGTTGCTGGAGTATGCCTACGATGAGGGGCGGCCTTCCCCCCTGGCGGCGTTCGAGGCGACGGGGCGGGCTTACCTGGCGTTTGCCCGGAAGTATCCCGGCCACTACCAGGCGATGTTCGAAAGCGGGCTGCAGCCGGGCAAGCATCCGGGGTTGGCCCAGGTCGCGGCCAAGGCGCGGGGTACGATGGACCTGGCGGCGGACAATCTGGCGCGCGCCCTGCCCGAGGGGCGGCGGCCACCCGCCCGCATGATCTCGGCCCATGTCTGGGCGGTCAGCCACGGGGTGGTGGAGCTGTACCTGCGGGGGAACGGGGGACCGCAACCCTGGCCGCCAGAGGACCTGCTGGAGACGGCGATTGGGATCTATCTGCGGGGCCTGGGGCTGTTGTCGCCGGACCGGTGAGAAAAGTGTCCACGGTGGACAGATGCGGCTTTTCTAAATGATCTCAATATCTTGAGCGCGGACGCTAGGGATTTCGCAACCTTTGGAAATGTCGGCTTCCCCCCTCACCCTGACCCTCTCCCCCGAGGGGAGAGGGGACGCCTGATGGCGCCGTTTCGCTTGTCGTCACAGGTCTGGAATTCGTCCGGTGACACACAGGCCGGGGTCGGCGAAACTGAAGGTAAGACTCGCTTCACAAGGGACTGACCGGACCATGCCACGTCGTATAATCGCTGCTTCCTGCGCGCTTCTGGCTGGCATCGCGCTGGCCTGTGGCGGGGCCCCGGTTTGTACTGTGGCGGACCCGACCGGTACGCCCCTGAACATCCGGTTGTCGCCGAACGGTCCGGTGGTCGGCACGGCGAAGAACGGGACCGAACTCATGTTTGTCGAACACCGCGAAGTCGACGGCCAACTCTGGGCGCTGGTGGAGCGGTTCCATGACGGCGAAATGGTCACCGATTTCGACAGGGCCTGGGTCTTCGGCGATTATCTGGACTGCAAGGACGCAACGACGGCCCTGCCCGAAGAACCCTTCACAACGGACGTCCAGTCGGTGTCCTGCACCGTTGCCGATCCGACCGACACGCCTTTGAACGCCCGCATGGACCCCGGGGGCGAGATCTTTGCGACGCTGCGCGATGGCACCGTGGTCCGGGCGCTGGCGCGGCGGATGCATGAGGGCAAGCCCTGGCTTTATGTCGAGAAGTGGTCGGGCGACAATGCCGTGGGCTGGGTCTTCGACGCCTACATGGCCTGCGCCGAGGACGAGAGCCACTAGGGACCGCTCGTCGTTCGACTTCGTCGCTCCTCGC
>JBJTSJ010000284.1:0-2901 GCA_046076605.1 Tabrizicola sp. | reverse complement strand
GGCCATCCCTTCGACTGACAATCCCCTAATCCCGTTCGGGCTCTCGCGCGCAACCCCGCGTCAGACCGGGCCGAGTTGCCCCTTTGGGGCTGCCCGCTCCACCCCGCTCCTCTGGGGGTTTCCGGCGTCCGTTCCGTCCACCGTGCACGCGTCACCCGACGGGCTTTTTCCGGGTCTTGTCGAAGGGACGGTCCCGAAGACAAGACACAGAAGGAAGCTACCCATGCAGAACATCGTCATCCTCGCCGGCAACATCGGTCAGACCCCCGAAGTCCGCACCACCCAGGGCGGTACCAAGATCACCAACTTCAGCCTCGCCACCTCCCGCCCCCGCCTCTCGGAAGGTCGCGTCCTGCGCGACGAGAACGGCTACCGGGTCATGGACACGGAATGGCACCGCATCACCTGCTTCAACGGTCTCGGCAAGACGGTCGCGGAGCATTGCGAAAAGGGCATGAAGGTCCTCGTCCACGGCCGCATCCACTACACCAAGTGGATCGACAGCATGGGGAACGACCGCTACGGCTGCGAGATCATCGCCGAGAAGGTCGACTTCCTGAGCCGCCCGAAGTCGGCCGAGTTTGAGTCCCCCGAGCTGGTCGACCGCGACGATGAGATCCCGTTCTGAAAGGAACGGGGTCTCCCCCTGGGGCCCGGCGGGGAAACCCGCCGGGTTCCGTCGTTTTCGGCCCTAAGCAGACGGTCAGCCCGCCATCGTCTGCCGCTCAGAGCGGCAGACGAGGTTTTTGCGTCACATTATTTCACACGGATCATGGGTTGCTGAAGACCAACCTGCGGTCGATTTTCCGGGGCGTAGAAACCCGTCCCGTCCACATGCTTTGCCCCCATGAACAACATGTTCGGCGTATCCTCCCGCACATAGAGGAAATCGTGGTCGATTACGTAGGTGCTGCCCTCGACAAACTTCAGCAGGGCGCAGGGCTGGCCAAGGATATCGCGCGTTTCGCCTACGACGAAGGGACCCGCGCCGCAGGCTCCTTCGGGCAGTTGGTTGAGTTGAGCGGCCATCGGTTCCGCGAGGATCGTCAGGTCCAGTCGCCGGTTGAGAACGTAGTCCTGCGACCATGCGCCCGGCGCGGCGGGATTGGCGTCGTGCCAGCGGAGCTCTCCGGCAAAGTCGTAGGACGCGGCGGGGATTTGACAGGCCGCATCGGCGTATACTGTGATGTTAGCCTGAAAGCCGCCTTCTGCATCAAAGGTGAAATCGCGGGTCAGATAGCTGGGTGTCGGGGCCAGTTTCGGGTCGGCAGCGTTCTGTTGCGGACGAAGTTCGCAGGCTATGGATTTCCAGTGTCCCACGATGCGCTTTTGTAGCCCTTCGAGCGAAACGTCCCCGGCGGCTGCCATGCCCGGCAGGGCAATGGTTGCAAGCAGGGCGGCGGCGGATGCTTTCATGATCTGTCTCCATGTTGACGGTCGGGACAGCATGCCGCATGCTTCCGATATGACAATTAGTCATGATTTTCGGAGCTAGTCATGAAAAGCGGACCTATGGCCCCAGCTCCGATGGAGCAGTGCCCGGTGACCCATTGCCTTTCGATGATCGGAGGAAAGTGGAAGCCGGTCATCTTGTTCTGCATCGCGGGGGGTGTAGACCGGTTCGGTGCGATGCTTCGCGCGATTCCCGGCGTGACGAAGCAGATGCTGACCCAGCAGTTACGCGAGATGGAGCAGGACGGGCTGATCGACCGGACAGTCTTTCCTGTCGTGCCGCCGCGGGTCGATTATGCACTCACGAAGAAGGGGCGGTCCCTTTTGCCGATCGTCGCTGCCATGCGAGACTGGGGTACGGCCGACTTACGGCCATCAACGATGGTGCCCGGCAATTAAGGCAGAGTCCGCTCTCCGCCCTTCACGTCGGCCAGAGTAAGAGGAGTGCCGGTTTTCCGGCGACGGGTTGAGGGCTGGGAGAGTGGCTCCCGGCGCCTGTCGCGGGAGATAGCCGATGGGCGTTGTGGAAGTTCTGGATCCGGTCGCACCGACGCGGGCTGGTGGCTGGAAAGTGGATGTGAGTCGGGGTGAGCGGAACGGGCGGGTATCGTCCGAATGGTTCAACCGGCCTGATGACGAGCGGTATCTGTCGCTCGATGATCTCTGGGCATCGGTGAAGGGCCGGTCCGAGCGCAGCCGCAGCCGAGTGGTGCAAACGGCGGATGTCCGGGTCGAGGCCGCGCGCGACAACCCCGAACGGTTGCACCTGATGCTGCCGAAAGCGCAGGAACCGGTCGCGCCGACGCATTGGGCCTTTGGTCAGCTTGCCAGCATCGTTGGCGCTCCGGCGTCCTACCTGCGGCAGCTGCCCGCGCCGCTGGCGGGGATCAATCTTCAGTATGGCCTGGCCAACCATCGCGCCGAGCAAGTGAAGACCTTCGAGACGGAAGACGGTCGCACTGAGCTGCGCGCGGTGACTGGCCCGGACTATGGCCGCATCCATGACCATGAGCTGGTTGAGGCCGTGCAGCGCATCGCCGGCAACGGCACGGGCGACACGCGCTGGAAGGTGCCGGGTGTGCTCGACTGGTCGACAGGGGTCTATAACCCTGATGTCGAGATCAGCCGGGACACGACCACGCTCTATGCCTCGGACCGCGATGTCTTCCTGTTCCTCGTCGACGATCATAACCCGATCGAGGCGGGCCGCCTGCCGGATGGCTCCCCCGATCTCTACTTCCGGGGCTTCTACTGCTGGAACTCCGAGGTTGGTGCGAAGACGCTCGGCATGGCGAGCTTCTACCTCCGTGCCGTGTGCCAGAACCGCAATCTGTGGGGCGTCGAGGATTTCCAGGAGATCACCATCCGCCACTCGAAATACGCCGCCTCGCGCTTTGCCCATGAGGCCGCCCCGGCGCTGACGCGGTTTGCCAATTCCTCGCCGCAGGG
>JBJTSJ010000283.1:0-6900 GCA_046076605.1 Tabrizicola sp. | reverse complement strand
TCCACTTGTTGGCGGTGGCTTTCGGCGCGGGGGCAGGGCCGGTCGCGTGGCCTTCCCAGACCCCGTTCATCTCGGCAAAGCGGCAGGCGTTCCAGAGCTTGGTGCCAAAGTTCCGGTAGCCCGCGATGCGCTGGGTGTCGAGCTTCAGGACGCCGCCAAGTGAGGCCATCGCCGCATTGGCAAACCGCAGCGCGTCGGCGCCGTATTCGTCGATGATCTCCAGCGGGTCGATGACGTTGCCCAAGGACTTCGACATCTTCTTGCCCTTGGCGTCGCGGACAAGGCCGTGCAGGTAGACGGTGTGGAACGGGATGTCGTTCACCACGGCAAGCTGCATCATCATCATCCGGGCGACCCAGAAGAACAGGATATCCTGCCCGGTCACGAGGACCGAGGTGGGGAAGTATTTCTGCAGCTCCGGCGTGGGTTCCGGCCAGCCGAGCGTGCCGATCGGCCAGAGGCCGGAGGAGAACCAGGTGTCGAGGACGTCGGGGTCGCGGTAGAGGTAGGTGACGCCACGATTGGCGGCAGCGAGTTCTTTGGCAGTAGCCAGATCACTAGTCTCGAGCACTCCTAGATCGTTGCCCGCCCCGCCATGCCCATCCTTGTAGGCAAGAAACTTGGCAACTGCCTCGTTGAAGTTGCTTGCCACGATCTGGACCGGATGATCGTAGTCCATATAGCGATGCCCGTTGCTATCGACTAGGAACCCCGGCCCATACCAAACCGGAATCTGGTGCCCCCACCACAGTTGGCGGCTGATGCACCAGGGTTCGATGTTTTCCAGCCAGTGGTAATAGGTCTTCTCGCCCGAGGGCGGGATGATCTTGGTGCGGCCGGTCCGCACGGCATCCAGCGCGGGTTCGACGATCTTCGCGGTGTCGACGAACCACTGGTCGGTCAGCATCGGCTCGATCACCACTTTCGAGCGGTCGCCGAACGGTTGCATGATCGGCTTTGACTCGACGTACGGCACCCGCTCCAGGTGCTCGGCCCCGGTTTTCTTGTCGACGGATTTCTTGAGGTAAGTGACCGCCAGCCCCTCGGCCGTGATCGCCTCGACCACGCGCTTGCGGGCCTCATACCGGTCCAGCCCGCGCAACTCGTCGGGGACGAGGTTCAGGGCGTCGATCTCGGATTCCGACAGGGTGAAGGGCTGCTCGGCGAAGCCCGGCGTCGCGTAGCCCTTGGCGACCAGCCAGGCGCGGGACATGCGTTGGGCGATCTCGGCCGCCTGAGCATAAGGTGCGCCGTCCGCGCGCATCTGGGCGCGGGTGTCCATCAGGCGGTAGCAGGGGATGCCCGCGCGCTTGGCGACGCCGTAGTCGTTGAAGTCATGTGCCCCGGTGATCTTCACCGCGCCGGAGCCGAAGGTGGGGTCCGGGTATTCGTCGGTGATGATCGGGATCAGGCGGCGGTGTTCCTTGGGCCCCACCGGAATTTCACAAAGTTTCCCGACGATTGGCGCGTAACGTTCATCTGACGGATGAACTGCCACGGCCCCGTCGCCCAGCATCGTCTCGGGCCGGGTGGTTGCGATACTGATATAGTCGCGCGTCTCGCGGAAGGTCACGTTGCCGTCCGCGTCCTTTTCCACGTACTCGTAGGTCTGCCCGCCCGCGAGCGGGTATTTGAAGTGCCACATGTGGCCGGGGACTTCGGTGTTCTCGACCTCCAGGTCCGAGATCGCCGTCTCGAAATGCGGGTCCCAGTTCACCAGCCGCTTGCCGCGGTAGATGAGGCCCTTGTTGTACATGTCGACGAAGACCTTGATCACCGCGTCGTGGAAGTTGCCTTCCTCGCCCGCCGGGGCACCGGGAGCGCCCGACATGGTGAACGCCTCGCGGTCCCAGTCGCAGGAGGCGCCGAGCCGTTCCAGCTGGCCGCGGATGTTGCCGCGGGATTTCTGCTTCTGCTGCCAGACGCGGGCCAGGAACTTCTCGCGGCCCATGGTGCGGCGGTCAGGCTCCTGATGCAGCGCCATCTCGCGTTCGGTCACCATCTGGGTCGCGATGCCGGCGTGGTCGGTGCCGGGCTGCCAGAGCGTGTCGTCGCCCTGCATCCGGTGCCAGCGGGTCAGGATATCCTGCAGCGTGTTGTTGAACGCATGGCCCATGTGGAGGGAGCCGGTGACGTTCGGGGGCGGGATCATGACGGAAAAGGCCGGGCGTCCGGGCTTGGCATTGGCACCCGCCTTGAAGGCCTTGGCATCAAGCCAAAGCTTCGAGATGCGGGCTTCGGCCTCGGCGGCGTTGAAGGTCTTTTCCATCGGCATGCGCGTTTCCCCTTGATGGCGCGGGTTCTAGCGTGACCCGCGCCGAAGGGAAAGCGTCAGAAGGGCGGCAAACCCATCAAGGCGCGGGCAAAGCACCAGGCCACCAGCCCGGTGAACCCCGCCGCCGCGCCCCAGACTGCCCCCCGGCTGCCTGTCAGCCCCGCCAGTGGCACGAAGTGCATCGCATGGGTCGCAAGAAAATGCGGCAGGCGCAGGTCGCCGACCTCGCTTGACCAGCCCATCAGCGGAAGCCGCGCGCCGGTCACGGGCGTCCCCACCAGATGCCCGGTCAGCGAGGACATGGTGCCCGCCACCGGCACGGTCAGGACGAAGGTCAGCACGAGCCCCAACGCCACGGACAGCATCAGCGGGTCGGCCCGGTGCCGCCAGAACACCAGCCCCATTGCGAGGGACAGCGAGGTCAACGTCACCGCAGCGACCCCCATCAGGCCGTACAGCGCGGCCCAGATGCCGGTCTGGTTGAAGTGCGAAGCCGTCCCGAGCGCCGCGGCCCCGCCGATCCACAGAAGCTCGGCCAGGATGCAGGCCGTGACTGCGCCGATGTAGACCCTCCAGCGACGCGAGGTGAAGGTCCCGTCCGGCAGAAGCATGGCGAAAGCGGCGAGTGTGCCGGTATAGACGGCCAAGGCCAGGTGGAATTTCAACGGCTTGACCCAGACGTTGTCGCCCTGGAACAGGCGTTCGTCCAGCCCGTAGGCGGCCATCAGCGGCAGGGTTGCCTGGGCGATGAACAGCGTCAGACGCATCAGTTGCGCATTGGGACGGGACAGCGCGACAAAGCGCGGGGCGGCGAGGGTGGCGGTCATGGCAGGACCTTTCGAACAAGGGTGAAGCGGAGGATCGCGAAGGCCAGAAGGCCCGCGGGACCGAAGAGGAAGGTCAGGATCAGGCAGGGGATGACAGCCCAGTGCGGGATGCCCTCGGCGCGTGCGGTGCGGACCTCCCAGCTGCCGACGAACAGGTCGAAGGCGAGGTAGTGGACCCAGCCCGCCAGCGCGATATGGGGATGGGTGAACAAGGCCTGCACCTCGGGCAGCGATCCGAAGCCGCCGGGCGCCTCCCACCAGAAGGCGAGGATCAGGCCGGTATAGGCCAGCGCCAGCAAGAGCGGGATCGCCATGGCCGAAACCACCTGCGCGGCGCGGGGTGCCACGGGCGAGACCAGAAGAACCAGCCAGCCGGCAAGGGCCACGGGGTTTGCAAGCTGGAACAGGGAGTCGGGGGTCATGTGGGGGGCTCCTTCATCTGGCTGACCTCAATCGGGCCGCCGTGACCGACGTGCAGACGCCGTGCACCCAGGGCCAGGAGTACGGCCAGGCTGCGAGCGTTCTGGATGCGGTCCTCGGCGAAGTAATGCGGGCGGGGGCGGTGCGGCAGAAGGTTTCCGCCGATGTAACCGCCCATCAACACGTCCCCGACGATGGCCTGCCCGTCGGAAAACAGTGCACTGATCGACCCCGGCGTGTGCCCGGGAGTGGCCAGGAGCCCAGCTTCAAGGCCAAAGGCAGCCAATGCGTCCGGCTGGTCAAGCGTCAGGTCCGGGGTGAAGGGCGGGAAGCGCTGCGGCACCAGATACTTCAGCGGCCAGGCCGAAGGGCGGGTGACCCGCAATGGACCATTCGCGCCGCGCTGGGCCGCGGGCCAGTCGGGGGAGGCAAGGCAGATCGGTGCCCCCGAGATCCGACGCAACTCCGCCGCAGAGCCCGCGTGGTCGGCGTGCGCATGGGTCAGGATAATGGCCTTTGGTTGCGGAAGGCCAAGGCCCGCGATCCAGTCCTGTATGCGCCCGGCGTCGTTCGGGCTGCCTGCGTCAAACAGGATGCACTCCCTGCCCACGGCCAGATGCACGTTCGACAGCCGCAGCCGCAAAGTGTGGATCGTGATCTCGGGCGCGGTTGTCATGGGAAGAGGCGGGCCTGGGCTGTCGGGTCAATCTGTCCAGTGTCAAGATAACGGGCATCTTTACGTCGTCAAGATATTTTTGACACCTGCTTTTGGCGCTGCTATCGGTGTTGCATGTCACCGTCAGGTCCCACCCAGGCGCCTTCCCGCCCGTCGTACCATCACGGCGATCTGCGCGCGGCTCTGCTGGCTGCCGGCGAGGTCGAGCTGGCGGAGAAGGGCGTCGAGGGCTTTTCCCTGCGATCGGTCGCCAAGCGGGCAGGGGTCAGCCACGCCGCACCAGCACATCATTTCGGCGACACGAACGGCCTCCTGACCGCGCTTGCGGCCGAGGGCTTCCGGCGCTTTCAGGACACGCTCGACGCGCGCGAGGTGGGGGCAGTGGATGACCGCGACCGGGCGGTGCGGGCAGGCTTCGGCTATCTGGAGTTCGCCTTGAAGCGCCCGGCGCTGTTCCGGCTGGTCTTTTCCTCTGCACGACCGGATTTCGCCTCGGCGGAACTGATCGAGGCGGCCGGGCGCGCCTATGACCACCTTGTCGGGCTGGTCACGGCACTGGGCGGCGGTGAGGCGGACGTCTTGGCGCTTTGGGTGACAAGTCACGGTATCGCCGATCTTGCGGCGGGTCAGAAGATGCGGACCCTGCAGGGGAAGTCGCCTGAAGAGCGCGAGGCCTTGCTTAGAGCCGTGCTGCTGCGTTGCCTGCCCCAGGCGGGCTAGACCGGTAGTCCGGCATCCGGCTTCGGCTGTGCCATGACGATCTGGCTTTGCACCCGCGCCACGGCGGGATTCGGCAAGAGCCGGTTGTGGATCAGGTCATTGAGGGCCGGCAGGTCGGCGCACCAGACGCGGAGGAGGTAATCCGCCTCGCCGGTCAGGGTCCAGCAGGCCACGACCTCGGGCAGGGTCGCGATCAGGCGCAGAAAGCCCTTCGCAGCCTCGGGGCTGTGTGCGGCCATCTGGACCTGGACGAAGGCCTGCACGGTCAGGCCCAGTTTGCCGGGCGACAGGCGGGCAGCATATCCGGTGATGATCCCCTCTGCCTCCAGCCGGGCGCGGCGGCGGGCGGCCTGGCTGGCGGAGAGATTCAGAAGATCGCCAAGATCCTGCGCCGTGATCTGGGCATTGGCCTGGACGGCAGAAAGAAGGCGGGAATCGGTTTCATCAAGCATGCGAGACTGTAGCATGTTTTGGCGATTATACGAAGCATGCACGCACAAATACGTTAAGTAGGCCAGGAAATGCGCGCCGGATGCGGGAAGGTCGTGTCATCCTGCAGGGAACAATCCGCATGCAGGAGCATCCGATGGGTCCCTTTCCGCATTCCGCCCCGCGCGCCGTGATCTCGGCAGAGAATCCGGCGGGCACCGATGGGTTCGAGTTCGTCGAATTCGCCCATCCGAACCCCGACGAGTTGCGGGCGACGTTCGCCCGGATGGGGTACACCCTGACCGCGCGGCACAAGACCAAGGCCATCGAGCTGTGGCAGCAGGGCGACATCACCTATATCCTGAACGACGAACCCGGCAGCCATGCGCGGCAGTTCGTAGACCAGCATGGCCCCTGCGCGCCCTCGATGGGATGGCGGGTGGTCGATGCGGCGCATGCCTTCAACCATGCTGTGAAGAACGGCGCGGAACCCTATGACGGGGAAGGGAAAACGCTGGACCTGCCGGCCATTGTCGGCATCGGCGGCTCGCTAATCTACTTCACCGACCGCTATGGCGATGCGAACCCTTATGACGGCGCGTTCGACTGGGTCGCCCCGGCAAAGCCGAAGGGTGTGGGCTTCCACTACCTCGACCACCTGACCCACAACGTCCATCGCGGCAACATGGACACCTGGTTCGACTTCTACGGGCGCCTGTTCAACTTCCGCCAGATCCGGTTCTTCGACATCGAGGGCAAGTTCTCGGGCCTGCACTCGCGCGCGCTGACCAGCCCCTGCGGCCGCATCCGGATTCCGGTGAACGAAGACCGGGGCGAGACGGGGCAGATTGTCGAATACCTGAAACGCTACAAGGGAGAGGGGATCCAGCACATCGCGGTGGGGACAGAAGACCTTTATGCCGCGACCGACGCGATTGCCGAGGCCGGGGTAAAGTTCATGCCGAAGCCACCGATGGCTTACTATGAGCTGTCGAAGACCCGCGTCGTCGGGCATCAGGAGCCGCTGGAGCGGATGGCCAAGCACGGCATCCTGATCGACGGCGAGGGTGTGGTTGACGGGGGCGAGACCCGGATCCTGCTGCAGATCTTCTCGAAGACCATGGTCGGGCCGATCTTCTTTGAGTTCATCCAGCGCAAGGGTGATGATGGGTTCGGCGAGGGCAACTTCCGTGCGCTGTTCGAATCGATCGAGCAGGACCAGATCGACCGCGGGGTGCTGAAAGCTTCCTGACCTTGAACCGCCGGGACGGTCGTCAAGGCCGTTTCCAGCGGGTTAAGGAAAGGTAAACGTCCTCGCGTAAGTGTATGAGAAGGAATGATTATCCGGAAATGTCCACCGTGGACAGATCCGGGTTACTCGTCCACCGGCACCCCATAGGACGGCGCCTGGGTCGGGTCCTCGGCCCGCTGGACATAGGCCGCCATCTGCGGGGCATAGACCTCCCAGGCCTGCCGCAGCATGCCGATGGGATCGTCCGCCCAGTCGATCCGCAGGTCGATCAGCGGCCAGTCCAGCCGGTCCGCGACCTTCA